>BJHB01000062.1:4513-11638 GCA_014191415.1 Chloroflexota bacterium | reverse complement strand
CGCTTGCCGTTATGACCTGATCTTTTACACAGACGGTGACGGTCAGTACGACGTCCGGGAACTTCGTAGCCTGTATGCAGCGCTTGAGCGGGAAGAAGCTGCTGGGCGCCGTGTCGACGTCGTTATGGGCAACAAGCTCACTCGCCGTGATCCGGTGCACCGGAGGTTCATTTCCTACACCTATCACCACCTCATGCGGTTCGTCTTTCGCTTTGAGGTCCACGATGTCGACTGCGACTTCCGGCTTATCAAGCGTCACGTTTTTGACAAGGTCATCCTGACCCAGAACAGCGGTGCAATTGCGCTTGAGCTGATGACCAAGGTTCAGATGCAAGGCTTCCGGACGGTCGAGGTTCCTGTGAACCACTTTCATCGGGCATATGGTGGCTCGCAATTCTTCCGCTTCGGTCGGATCATCAAGGTAATCGTCAGCCTCGCGAAATTGTGGTGGTGGTTACGGGTCCAAGGTGGGTCTGGTATTCCATCCCCATTGCCTCAACCCCTGCCGGTAGGCGCACCGAGGCCTGCGGGACGGTAGCTCGCCTGCCGGATACTTGAAGCACCGTCGCGCCGCGATTCCGAAACGAACGTTTGGTCCAGACGAACAATGAACGCAACTCCCGCAGCCTCGACGGACCTCAAATCGCTCGGTGAATCGTTTGCCGGGCGTCGTTGCTTGATCACCGGCGGCCTTGGGTTCATCGGAAGCAATTTGGCGGTACATCTCGCTGGGCTCGGGGCGCGTGTCCTAATCGTCGATTCCATGATTCCTGCCTACGGCGGAAACTTCTTCAACATCGACGGCATTCAAGACAAGGTCCATGTCAACATCGCGGATGTCCGGGATCCCCATGCCATGGAGTATCTGGTCCTGGGACAGGACTACATCTTCAACCTTGCGGGGCAAATCGGCCACTTGGAGTCAATGGAGGCTCCAATCGACGACCTGCGTGTCAACACTGAAGGTCCGCTGAATGTTCTTGAAGCGTGTCGACGTGTAAACCGGACGGCAAAGCTGCTGTACGCAAGCACCCGACAGGTTTATGGACGGCCTCGGTACCTGCCGGTCGATGAGGCGCACGCATTGCAACCTATCGACTGCAACGCAGTTTCAAACGTCGCCGGCGAGCAGTACCACCGGGTCTACTTCGCCGCGCACGGCATTCGTTCGGTATGCCTCCGACTGACGAACACCTACGGTCCTCGACAGATGATGAAGGACGAGTCGGGTCGATACGCTTTCATCTATTACTGGATCCGTCGTGTTATCGACGGGCATCCGCTGATGATCATGGGCGGTCAACAAGGTCGAGACTACACCTACATCGATGACTGCGTTGAAGCAATGCTTCTGGCAGCCGCGTCTCCAGCAGCAGACGGTGAGGTCTTCAATCTCGGAGGACAGCCAATGACCCATCTGGAATTGGCCGATGTCCTGATTGACGTCGCCGGTGGCGGAACAAAGCAGATAGTCGAACTGCCCGCCGAGCGTCGAGCAATCGATCCAGGGGTAATCGCGCTGGACTACTCAAAGATCAGGAAGGCCCTCGGGTGGGAACCTCGGACCGGGCTTCGCGCTGGCCTGGAAAGAACCGTTGAGTACTACCGGGTCCACCGTGACCGATACTGGAACGCAGGTGACGTAGCTGCACAGCAAACGGGTGCATTGCAGGGACCGGCCGGCGCACATCGGTCGTGATCGCAACGGAAGGCAAGGCCTCATAGTCCGTCAGCCGCAATACGAGGGTGAATTGATGCCAACCAATCATGAAGACGGCGGCGTGAACCCCATAGCCTTCAACCTTACGAAACCGGGTTACATCACCCACAAGGACGAAATCGATGAGGCGATTCGCGAGGTCCTAGAGACGAGTTGGTTCGTCCTTGGCAAGAATGGTGACGTGTTCGAGCACGAGTTCGCGACGTATCTAGGGATGGCGCACGTCCTCGGTTGCAACTCAGGGTATGACGCACTCGTGCTCGCGCTGCGTGCACTGGGAATCGGCGCCGGACACGAGGTCCTGACGGTGTCACACACAGCGGTTGCAACTGCTGTCGCCATTTCTGCGACCGGCGCAACTCCTGTCTTCTGTGACATCGACCCAGTCACCTTCAATATGGACCCGAACAAACTGGAGACGCAGCTCACTCCCAGAACCCGAGCAATTGTCCCGGTTCACCTGTACGGCCAGGCGGTTGATATGGGGGCGATCATGGAATTCGCGCGAACCCACCACCTCAAAGTGGTCGAGGACTGCGCTCAAGCCCACGGCGCGCGTTGGCAAGGACAAATGGTCGGGACGTTCGGGGATGCCTCTGCGTTCTCCTTTTACCCCACCAAGAACCTAGGCGCCTATGGCGACGGCGGCGCAGTCGCGACCAACGATGATGCCTTGGCGAACCAGGTTTCGATGCTGCGGAACTATGGTTGGCAACCAGGTCGACGGTACATCAGCGAAATCCGGGGCGTGAACTCCCGTCTGGACGAAATGCAGGCGGCCATCCTTCGCGTAAAGCTGCGACATCTCGACGCGGGTAACGATGCGCGCCGACGTCTCGCTTCAACATACGCAAAACATCTTTCCGGCTTGCCCGGTCTGGTAGTCCCGACCGAGGCACCCGGCAACCACCACGTGTTCCATCTCTACGTGGTGCGGGTCGACGCGCGGGACGAAGTCGCAACGAGCCTTCGTGAGTCTGGGATCGGCACCCATGTTCACTATCCTCAACCGATCCATCGACAACCGGCGTATCTTGACCATGGGTATGCGGACGGATCGTTGCCGGAAACGGAAAAGGCGTGCCGAGAAGTTCTATCCTTGCCGATGTATCCGGAATTGGCGGACGCCGACGTGGCGCGGGTTGGGCGTATCCTGAGGTCGTTGATCGAGAACCGGCCGACCCCGTAGCGTCAGCTGCCCGTCCAATCCAGTCGCAATTGTTGATGCGTACGCCTTTCGCTGCCTACGAACACAGCCTGTTCCGCAGATCGATTGTGGTTTCGAAAACGCTGCACTGTCGTAAAGATCAACCAAACCAGCACTTGTTCGGCGATATTCACACGCCGAACGACAACCGACCAGTGATCGACCCGGACTGACCGCATGAACCCAGCCGAGTATCAGGCCATGTACCGGGTAGAGGACACCCTCTGGTGGTACCAAGGCATGCGCCGAATCGCCGCTGTTCTGATCGGCGACCGCCTGACACCCGGCAGCCGCATCCTTGACGCGGGTTGCGGCACCGGTGGAAACCTCGCTTGGATTGACGGGGATGCTTCACGATTGTGCAAGCCCCCGACAGGTTTCGGAGTTGACCTTTCTGAAGAAGCGATGGGGTTTTGCCAAGCACGCAACCTAGAAAGGGTCGCCCGGGCATCGGTGTGCGACCTGCCGTTCGGATCTGAGTCGTTCGACGGCGTGCTGAGCTTCGACGTGATCTACCACCTTGGCGTGACGAGTGATCTGGCAGCCCTTCGTGAAGCTGCGCGGGTCCTGCGTCCGGGAGGATGGGCCCTCATCCGTGTGCCAGCGTTTGATGCCCTTCTGAGTGCGCACGACGCCGCTGTTCACACTCGTGAGCGCTACCGGTTGGCATCACTGAAGGAACGAGTTTCCGCTGCGGGCCTCGTAGTTGAGCGAGCCACATACGCGAACACTTTGCTCTTCCCCATAGCCGCCATTTCCAGGATGCTCCGGCGACCGTCACACGAACCCGGCGAGCCGTCATCTGACGTCCGCCCGGCGTCGGGCACAGCTCAGGCAATCGGCAGCCTGGCACTTCGATTGGAAGCGCTCGCACTGGAACGGGTCGCACTTCCCTTCGGATTGAGTGCGATTGTCATTGCGACCCGGCCTCGTGAGGTTCCCCGGTGACCGAGGGAACTGACCCAAGTGACACCGTTCGCGAGTCCCCGGAACCGTCACCATCATCTGCAAACGTGACCGGGGTTGAAGTTCCCGTGATCGCCATCGGCCCCGAAGAAGTGGCCACAACGCCGCTCGACGCTCATTTGCCCGACAACCGATCTTCGGACGGAGAAGTACCGGAGTACGTGCAGCTTGTTGACGATGAGGAACTTCAAGGACTTCTCGCGCCATCCAGAAGAGATGGGCCAGTCGCATCCACTTTGCGCACGTCAGTTGGTGTCATATCTCACGTGTCGTCAGCAGTCTGGCGTGCGCTGACCCGTTCGCTCATTCTCGACACCTACTGTGTCATTGTCCTGGGGGCAATCACGTACCTTTTCTTTGAACCGTCCCTTCGACAACTCAAGATTGCCTACGAAAACGATACCCGGGTCTTCTACTACCCGATTTTCGTAAAACTCGGTGAAGCATGGCGGTCGGGACACCTTCAACTTTGGTCAACTGACATTCTGACCGGATATCCCGTCTTTGCTGATGGGGAGGCGGGAGTTCTCTACCCATTACATCTTCTGGCGCTCATGTTTCTCTCTGTTGACGATGCATTTGTCTGGTTGCGACCCATCCGCTTCTTCCAGGGTGCACTCTTCATGTTCGGGTTCCTCCGGGCAATCGGGACCGGTAGGTTCGGCGCCCTGATCGGCTCAATCACGTTCGCGTTCAGCGGCTTTTCTGTCGCCCAACTGCACCATGTCAACATCGGTACCGGGTCGGTCTGGCTACCACTGGCCCTTTGCTTTGCCGAGGTTGCCATCCGATCAACCGGCAGGACCCGCTACACATTTGCATTTCTGGCCTCGGTCCCGTTCGGGCTCCAAGGACTAATCGTCCACGTTCAAATCCTGCTCCTTTCGGCGTTCACGTTTTGCGCGTTCGTCGTCTACCGAGTGGCCGTCGGACCGGTCGGGACGGGCAAGGAGGTGGAATCATTTCTCCCAACCCGATTGCGTCTGGGCGCGTTCCGGTGGAGTACTTTCGGCAAATCTTCATCGACGACTTCGCGCATCGGAGTGGTCCTGACCGACTTTGGAGGAGGTGTGCTCCGGGGACTCACCTCGACCGCATTCTTGGTGGTTACCCGAATGTCATTGGCAGGGCTAATCATCGCGATCGCCGGTGGGATCGGAGCTGCACTCTCTGCGGTCCAACTGATCCCGCTCTTTGAATTGGGTACATACTCTTTCCGGGGTAGCGGTGTCGATTACTCATTCGCCACCGAATATGAATTGCCTGTCACCCACTTCCTGAGCTTCCTGCTCCCTGACGCGTTCATGACCACGTTCTGGCCGGACGACGCTCGTCGCTACTGGGGTCTGTGGTCGCGATGGGAGGTGTTTGGGTACGTCGGTCTGGTGCCACTTTGCCTCGCGCCGTTCGGGCTACTCGTCGGTCGCTCACGGCTTCGCTGGTTTTTCGGCGCGATCGTAGTTCTCTCACTCTCCCTTGCGGTCGGGGAGCATGCTCCGTTTGGGGCGCACAAGTTCCTATCGTCGCTGCCGGGGTTCTCCGCGCTGCGCGCACCGGGGAGGTTCGTCTTCCTAGCGACCATTGGGCTGGCAGTCCTCGCCGCTATCGGCGCGGATGCACTTCGAACAGATTGGGTAACTCGCGCCGGATCAGCGGCACTCGTTCGGACGCAAGCATGGCGCGCAATTCCACGAGCCCTCACATCCACGATATTGCTCGGCCTTGCCCAGCTCACCGCGGTGATTGCCCCTACCGCGCTAATGTTTTTCTCAACGTATGCCATCGGTCACAAGGACGACGCGATGGCCTTCCTGCAACGCAACTTCGTTGTCATGCGCGGGTTTGACACAAAACTCACGATAGAACACCTGTACCAATTTGCACTTACTTCACTTGACATCGGACAACCGGCGGTCGCAAGGCAACTCGCCTTACTTCTGGGGGTCGTTGTCATCCTCACGCTTTGGGATCGTGTGCGTTCGCTCTCGTATCTTTGGCAAGGACTGCTCGTCGTTACCCTGGCAGCCGACCTGATCGCGGTCGGGCAATCGTTCCATCCGACACAATCGCTTTCGGCGCTTCGGGATCCAGGTGACTTGGGAAGGTTCGTTTCCACGTTACCCGGCATGAAGGCCGAACGTGGCGCTCTGTTCCGGGTCTACACACAGAAGAACACTCGTGACGAACCCAATCGTCTCCTCCTTGCAGGCGTTAGCGAAGCGAATGGGTACTCCTCACTTGAACCGGATCGGCATAACCGATACATCGCGGCTGCCTGGTACGCGCCGAACCGATTGCTTGACCTGATGGGCGTCAAGTACTTCGTCATCCGCAACGGCTTCTTGCCACTGCCTTCGTTCAACTTGACTTCCTTCAACACAGACCGCCCCCTGTTTTCAAGTACGGGCCAGAACGGATCCGGCACCCAGACCATTCGGTTCGACGGTGTCACCGGTGATTCGATCAGAATGGTGTCGACCCTACGGTGGGCCACTGGCGTCGCACAGTCCCAACCGGTCGCCAAACTTTCGGTGGTTGCCCGGAATGGATCACGCCAGGACTTTCAAGTCCTCGCGGGCGTCCACACCGCGGAGTGGGATTGGGAGCGCCCTGAGTTGAAGGGGAAGGTTGCGCATCAGCTCCCACCGACCGATACGTTCGCACGCACCTGGAAAGAACTCGACGTTCGCAGCCGACCAGCCGGTCAAGAGTTCCCCGCACACCTTTACTACGGTGAGTTCGCGCTGGGGAGCGTGCAAGCTCTCGACAGGATTGAGGTTGCTTTCCTCCATCCAACCGCCCAGTTCGAGCTCTACGGCATCGCGGTCTTCAATGACACCACCAAGGACTTGGAACAGGCAGAGATTGCCAAGAACACCAAGTTCCGCAAGGTCTATTCAGATAAGGAAGCGGTTCTTTACGAGAACTCCGGGGTCCTTCCACGATCCTTTCTTGTCCCGACCGCGGTAGTCACTGAAGCCGGAGATGAAACCCTGCAACGGATGTCGCAGGGAGATTGGGCGCCGGAACGAATGGCGCTCCTTGAGTTGCCAAACGATGAACGCAACGACGACGGAATGTCCCGGCAAAGCGACGCCGTCAACTCGGTACCGATGCACCTGCGTGATGCCGTCCGTCGCCTTCCACCTCCAGCCCGGGCGGGCGATGCGGTGACACCAGTCACATTCGACATCGAGCGACGCCGTTCAACTTCGGCCAGTGGGTCCGTAAC
>BJHB01000062.1:0-4503 GCA_014191415.1 Chloroflexota bacterium | reverse complement strand
GCAGTCATCGTCCCCCAAGGGCAACACGTCATCGAGTACACCTACCGTCCCCGGTCGTTCCGATTAGGTCTGTCAATTACCCTGGGGGCAACATCAAGACTTGTAATAGGGCTCATCTTGCTTACCGTCCCGCAGATCCGGAATCTCTGGACCGAGAGAAAGCCTCTTGAGAGACCAACTCCACCAGGATCGGAAGCGAAGCCGGGTCACTGAAATGCCACTCGACGGCAGTGACATTCTGCGAGAAATTGCGTTCAGGTGGCGTTCGTTTGCCAAAATCTCCGCTCCCGCCTGGAAAAGCTGCGCGGGAAGCTGGGAACGACTCACCGAAACGCTAGACAATGCCGGCGCCGAGGAGATCAAACACCTTCGAGCTCAATTCGGCCCAGACCTTGACGAATGGCCGAAACGACTAACTGTGCGAGAACTGCACGAAGCCATCTACCTAATCGACGTCCTCCAGAGGTACGCCATTGGGACGAACACAGTAACCACCCCAGGGCTCGATGTCGGTTCCAAGAACGGGACTGCACTACCGGCCCTCGCAAACGCCGTACCAGGGCAGTGGGACCTCGTGGAGATTGATGCCCACCGCCGGTATGCGACGCTTGCGACCAGGCGTGCTCACGGGGTCCGAATTTCAAGACAATATCCCCGCTCACGCTTCATCGCCGGAAGCGTCACCGAACTGCCCGGTCCTTACGGCTTCGTGACATGGATCCTCCCGTTCATTGACCCTGCACCGCTAGCCGCTTGGGGCCTCCCCAACCGGCTATACGAACCAGAACGACTTCTGGAACACGTGAAACGCATCATCGCCCCAGGCGGAACATTGTTTGTGGTGAACCAAGGCGAGGTGGAATATGACATCCAACACGGCTTGTTCCGTGCACTTGACATGTCAGCAACCCCGCTCGGAAAAATCGAAAGCGCCATCTCACCATTCAAGAGAGACCGCTACTGCTGGCGCTGGACCGCACCTGCTTGATCCAGATTATGTGAGGCTATACTTTCCAACTGACCGCGAAACTGTTCAAACGCCAGAACCCTGTTGAAACTTGCGTTCTAGAACAAATGTGCGCTACCATTCCGCACAGGAGTTGAAGCGGCTGTGCCAGAATTCGCCACCGCAACGATCAGCACCACCGAAACAACGGCCCGACCGCGTCGCGAGGAGTCTGTACCGATGACCGCGTCATCAAGTGGCAAGACAACTTCCCCAGCAACACCCTCAGCGGGCATCCTTGATCGAGGCGAGAAGGCAAGTGCTGACCGGCTCAAGGCGATAGACCTTGCAATCGGTCAGGCAGAAAAGCAATTCGGCA
Source organism: Chloroflexota bacterium (assembly GCA_014191415.1). GTDB lineage: Bacteria > Chloroflexota > UBA11872 > UBA12225 > UBA12225 > UBA12225. The sequence continues at coordinate 3,178 of BJHB01000062.1, read as the reverse complement.
GAGGCGCGATCATGCGTCTTGGCGACAGCGCCGCCAAGATGCAAGTTGAAGCAATACCGACTGGCGCACTTGCGTTGGACCTTGTGCTCGGCATTGGTGGTCTGCCTCGCGGACGGATCGTCGAGATTTACGGGCCCGAGAGTTCCGGGAAGACCACCCTTGCGCTACACGTTGTTGCATCCGCACAACGCATTGGCGGCATCGCGGCCTACATTGACGTTGAACACGCCTTGGATCCGGTTGATGCCCAGAACAGGTGCGGGGTCCGGATTGATGATCTTCTGGTGAGCCAACCGGATACCGGGGAACAGGCGCTCGAGATCTGCGAAATGCTCGTCCGGAGCGGTGCAGTGGATGTTGTGGTCGTGGACTCCGTCGCTGCCCTGGTGCCCCGAGCCGAAATCGAAGGAGACATGGGCGACTCCCAGCCAGGATTGCAGGCACGCTTGATGAGTCAGGCCATGCGTAAGCTAACCCCAGCGATTTCAAACAGTCGGACCATGGTGATTTTCATCAACCAAATCCGCGAGAAGATTGGCGTGATGTTCGGGAGCCCCGAGACCACGCCCGGAGGCAAGGCGCTGAAGTTTTACGCTTCAGTCCGTCTTGACATCCGGAGAACCGACAACGTCAAAGTTGGTACGGAAGTCGTCGGAATGCGTGCAAAGGTGACCGTTCGCAAGAACAAGGTTGCGCCACCGTTCCGGGTTTGCGAATTTGACATCCTTTGGTCCGAAGGTATCTCTCGGACGGGTAGCCTTCTGGATTTGGGTGTTGAGATGAACATCATTAAGAAGGCCGGTGCGTACTTCAGTTTTGGCGACGTGAAGCTCGGCCTCGGCCGCGAGAATGCACGCGAGTTTCTCCGCCAACACGGCGCCGTTGCGGACGAGATTGAAGCCGGGATCCGGGCAAATGCCAAAGCTGGCAAAGTAGCGGCACCCGCAGCGCCAAGCGCCGAATAGACGAGTGGGTCGCAGAGAAGTGCGAGGATTCGCGATCCTTCGACCCAGCTCAGGCCAGCCACCCAATCACTCACGGATATACTGAAACCGTGTTCGACATCGGTGTTCCTGAATTGGCGGTCATCGCCATTGTGGCGCTGGTCGTCCTCGGCCCGGAACGACTTCCGGAAGTCATGCGCCAAGCCGGGAAGGTCTACAGACAGGTTTCGACTTGGCGTCAGCAGTTAATGGCGGATGTCCAGGAACAGATCCGGGCCGGAATGAAGGAAGTTGAGGAAGTCTCGGCGACCCTCAATTCTGCCTTCCAATTCGGCGAATCCAGTTCAGGGGCAGATCCTTCGCTTCCACCCCCGCCCCTTCGTCAAGTGCCGGCCCTGCGCCTGCAACCTGCCAAGGCGTATGACGCCGGACCATTCACACTTGCCGCGTGGTACCGGGACACATCGCCCGAAGTTGTGCTCGCTCCAGGACCCCATGGCACCCGTTCACGAGTGAATGTGCAAGAGGCGTTCGCGCTCCCGCAGACGACTTCGGACCCATTGTTCGGGAATGCGTACGTCACCTCAACCGCGTCGCTGATTTCGCCAGTCCATCCATTTGATGACCCGTTTTCTGCTGGCGAACATCCCCACGAGCGTCAATCTGCTCCTGTGCAGATGATTGTCAGTCACGTCACCGTCATCCATACATCCGCACCCAATGCGGAACGGCTCAATCCGGTCGATGACCGGGCGCACCACGAGGCCACGGTCATCTCGCTGTTTCGCCTTGGCGCGCACACACTTGAGAGTGCCGCAAGAACCCTGGACCTGTCGGCATCACAGTTCGAGAAGCGCCTTGCCGACCTTGATCAGGCAGTCCTTACTACCGCATAGGCTTCTCTCGACCGGCTAGAGTGTGAAGAATTCACAAAGCCAAGCGCGAGTGATCATGGCAACCACACCCGGCCTACTAGCATCCGGGTCATCAGATCAGTCTCACGATGTCTACGGACCACGTGATTCTTGCATCTAGGCGCCCAGCAAACTGAGGGCCTTCTCCAACTGCGGGTCCTTGCCGTCAGACATATTGGCACGAGTGACCTCAACGACCTCGTCAGGCGCGACCCCAACCTTGTTGAGGGGTTCACCTTCAGGACCGATCAGCTTTCGGGTTGTAACCGTGACCGCTGAACCATCAGGGAGACCAAACCGGGAGGCGACTCCGACGCATCCCGCCGTCTTGGTTCCCACTACCCGTGCCACCTTGTATCGCTGGACTGCAACGCTAAACAACTCGGCTGCTGAAGCAGTGCTGTCACTCACGAGGACAACCATCGGGACCTTGGTCCCGACAAACGTCCCGTCCGGTCCAAGAGCGATTCGGTCCCCCTTGCGCCCAACCTCGAACCCGAATGGTCCATCCTTCAGGAACTTGCTCAGGAACGAGAGGAAGACATTGAGGTCACCCCCACCGTTCGTCCGTAGGTCGATCACAATTCCCTTGGTCGCCTTTGCCTGCATAGTGCCGATCGCGCCAAGTGCCTCGTCCTGCGCCGAAGCTGAAAAACTGTTCATCCGGATGTAGGCGACTCGATTTCTGCCAACCAACCTCGATTCGACGGCCACCTCAGAGATCGCAACCCGGTTGATTGCGATGTCACGAGGCTTGTTGTCGGTAGCGTGGGCAATCGTCAGCTTCACTGACGAGCCCTCCTTGCCACGGATCCGCGCAGCAATCTCGTCAAGAGGCATATCGGACAGATCAACACCGTCCGCCTTGAGAAGGGCGTCTCCCGGCTTGATCCCTGCCTTCCCAGCGGCACCGCCTTCAATGAGCTCATACACAACTGCTGGTTCGCCGGTCTTGCGTTTGATTCGAATCCCGATACCGGCAAACCGAATCGTCCCGTCCATCCGTTGGTTCTGTTCCGCAAGTTGGGCCGGCGTCGTGAACCCGGTATGGCAGTCCCCTATCTCCTTGACCATTCCTCGGATTGCGTCGTACGCAGCGGCCGACTGGCGTGGCGAAGTCGCGCCAAGTGACGCCGCCTGGGCAAGGTAAGCGGTCTGAAAGCTGTTCAGATCCGCCTGAGGATCTGCCCCGGCAAATTCCGGTGGGTCAACAACCGTTACGCCCGGAGGCAGTCCAGCCACGAAACCGTTCCAAGCCCCGGCCAGGAGTTTTGTGTAGTCAAGCTGCTCAACGTACTCGTTCAGGAAAACGAGCCATGC
>BJHB01000061.1:0-11714 GCA_014191415.1 Chloroflexota bacterium | reverse complement strand
AACGAGATCTTCCTTTCGCGGACCAGAGGTCTTGGCATCATTGACCAGACACGTGCGCTCGACCTTGGAGTGTCCGGCCCGCTGCTCCGTGCGACCGGTCTTCCGTACGACGTGCGACGGTCCGAGCCGTACTCGATCTACGACCGCTTCGCATTCGACGTGCCCGTCGGGACCACTGGGGACTGCTATGAGCGGTACCTCATTCGTCAGGAAGAGATGCGCCAGTCTGTCCGCATCATTGACCAGGCCCTCAAGGATCTTCCCGGCGGTCCGACCATGGGCAATGCACCCAAGGCATTGCGCCCTCCGAAAGGCGAGGCGTATGTGCGGATCGAAAACTCGCGCGGCGACTTCGGCGTCTACCTCGTGTCGGATGGCAAGTCGAGTGCGCCATACCGCGTGAAGTATCGATCCCCCTGTTTCGTTAACCTTCAGTCTCTCAACGACATGGTTATCGGAACCTACATCGCCGATGCCGTGGTCGCGCTCGGGTCGATTGATATCGTCCTCGGCGAAGTTGACCGCTAGCCCGTCTCCCCGCCATTCACGGTTCGACCAAGTCAGTCCAGACATAGAGGTTCAGACACATGACTAACAATGCCGCGTCGGAGTTGACGCTTCAGGCCGTTCCTTCATGGATGCCGGCATTCCTCGTCGCTCCGATGATCGGGGGCCTTAGCCTTGCCGATCTCATTGCGCTGGTCGTCCTGCTGCTCTTCGTTCTCAACTTCGTCATGATCGAGATCTGGATGGAGCGCAAGGTTGCGGGGCATATCCAGCTCCGTCGTGGACCGCTGCACGTTGGCCCACACGGGTCACTGCAAAGCCCTGCCGACGTCCTCAAACTGCTCACCAAGGAAGACCTCACTCCCGTCGCAGCGGATCCAATCGTCTTCCCAATGGCTCCCTACCTCGTCTTCGTGCCCGTCTTCCTGACCTTCCTGGTCATCCCTTGGGGTCCGCTGGTCCTATTCGGCAATTTCGTGATCCGCCCCTTCGACCTTGGACTGGTCTACATGGTTGCGATCCCCGCCATGCAAGGGATCGGGCTGGTCATGGCAGGTTGGTCTTCGGGGAACAAGTATTCGCTGCTTGGCTCGGCCCGGGTGGTCGCCCAACTGATCTCGTACGAACTTCCGATGGTGATTGCCCTGCTTGGGGTGGCGATGATGGCGGAGAGTCTGAACCTCACCACCATCGTGGAATCCCAAATGAAGCAGGGATGGAATGTCTTCCTGCAGCCAATCGGCTTCCTCGTCTTCTTCCTGGCCACGATGTCAGAAATGAGCCGTGCCCCATTCGACATCGCCGTGGCTGAGTCGGAAATTGTGGGTGGCCCATTCGTCGAGTACAGCGGGATGCGATGGGGGATGTTCTATCTCGCGGAGTTCGCGGCCGTTTGCCTCAACTCTGCACTTTCCACGGCCCTCTTCCTGGGGGGTTGGGAACTGTTTCCCGGATCACACGCCCTCGGCCTTGGGTGGATCTCGGATCAGTTTGGGCTTCTGTTCTTCATGGGGAAGATGATCGTCCTCGTCGTCATCATTCAATGGGCCCGATTCGTGCTTCCCCGTCTCCGCATCGACCAACTCATGGACTTCGCGTGGAAGTTCCTCCTGCCTGCTGGGTTTGTGAATTTCATCCTGACAGCAATCCTTCAGGTGTTCGGCTTCGTGCCCTTTGCGATCGGGATCGGCTTGACCCTCGCGCTCGCGGCGGTGCTGCTTGCGACGTATCAGGCGCGACGAAGCCCGTCGACAGTTGCGCTCATCAGAACAACACCAGAAGCGGTGCCGACCAGTCAGGGTCTCGGCCTTCCCGTCTGACCTCGTGACGCTGACCCACAAAGGATTTGACCGATGCGTGGCGTTCTCGGTGGCTTCTTGCAGACACTGAAGTCATTCCTGACCAAACCAGTAACCCGCCTGTATCCATACGAGAAGCCGCCGCTCGAGGCGCGGTTCATGGGTGCACCTTCCCTGCTTTGGGACGATGCAGTAGACGAGGTCGTCTGTGTCGCATGCAACATCTGTGCGCGTTCATGCCCCGACGACTGCATCACCCTTACCGGCGACAAATACACAGCTGGAAAGACCAATAAGAAGAACATCATCAAGGATTATTTCATTGACCTTGGTCGATGCTCTTACTGTGGCATCTGCGTCGAGGTGTGTCCATTCGATGCCAACGAAATGTCCCCGCACTTCGAACTGAGCACCTACGACCGCATGACCTTGATCTACGACAAGGACCAGCTGATCGAGATCGGCCGGGGTGTGACCCGTCGCACTGGCAAGCCGGAACCGGTCGGACCGCTCCCGGGAATCCTCGACCCATCCACCTATCGCTAGTCACAAATCGGTTCGCCCGGACCGTAAGGATCGGGTGTCGGGTGTAGCATCAATGGTTGCACGCGCGAGCTGACGCGTGCGGCATCGTGTCATTTGGAGAAGCCATGGAATTGAGCGCGGTCGCCTTCTACGTCGTTGCCGGGGTCACCCTCGTCGCAGCGCTTGGCGTGGTTGTCGCGCGCAGTGTCGTCTACGCCGCTCTCCTCCTGATCATGTCCCTCGTGATGACTGGGCTGATTTACCTCCTCCTGCTTGCAGACTTCCTAGCCTTGATCCAGATCCTCGTCTACGGAGGGACAGTGAGCATCCTTCTTCTCTTTGCCCTGATGCTTACGCCCCCAGAGACGCGCCCGGAGCTCAACCATCGCGGATGGGCGCTTGGTGCCGTGACTTCGGGCGCGCTGTTTGCACTCCTGCTAGTTGCGTCACTTGCTGACAAATGGCCTGCAGCGGGGGCAGCTCGTCACATCAGCCTCGTCGACCTCGGTCGCGCGCTCTTCTCGACGTGGGCCGTTCCCTTCGAAGTTGCATCGGTGGTTTTGCTCGTGGCGCTGCTTGGCGCCCTGACCATTGCGCGCAGCACCTCACCTGGCAGCAAAATCGCTCGCCGTGCTTCGGCATGATGATCGTCTGAGGCGAAACGAATGGTTCCCATCGAACACATCATGGTTTTCACCGGCGCCCTGTTCTGCATCGGCGTCTACGGTGTAATGGCTCGCAGAAACGCCGTTCTGGTGCTGATGGCGATTGAACTCATGCTCAACGCCGTCGCCATCAACCTGGTCGCTTTCGGCACGCTGGTCTACCCCGGGCAAATCAATGGCATGGTCTTCGCGATCTTCGTCGTGACCATCGCTGCTGCCGAACTCGGACTCGGTCTTGCAATCGTCCTGCGGGTATATCGGATGCGTTCAAGCATCAATGTTGACGATATCGATTTGATGAGGTGGTAGCTCGTGGACTACGCGTGGCTCGCGCCCGTGCTGCCGATCGGTGCCTTTGCGCTCAACGTGCTGATCTGGCGACAGATGGGCGCCAGAAAGCATGCCCTGTCGGCCCTGACAACACTCGCCGCCATCGGGTGCGCATTCCTGGTCTTTCTCGCTGTCCTCTCGGATGCATCAGCGCATCTTGAAGAGACCGCAACGAGCAGTGGCCGACATCTGATCTTCGAAGGCACACCGTGGTTCACGGTGGGCGTCGCGCCACACCTGCATGTCTTCGCGCCAACGCTGGTAGTCGACTGGCTATCAATCATGATGCTTGGCGTTGTCACGTTCCTGGCATTCCTGATCGAGTTCTACGCCACGGGATACATGAAGGGAGACAACCGCTACTGGTGGTTCTTCTCCGTCAAGGCGCTCTTCACTGCGGCAATGCTCGGAGTCGTCCTCTCCTACAACTTCCTGCTGATGTACATCTGCTGGGAGCTTGTCGGCCTCTGTTCGTTCCTGCTGATCGGGTTCTGGTACTCGGAGCGGGCAAACGCCGAGGCAGCCAAGAAGGCCTTCATCACCACCCGGGTCGGGGACGTGGGTTTCTTCATCGGCCTTGCCCTGCTCTTCCTCAAGACCGGCACCTTTGACATGAAGGCGACGTTTGCTGCCGTCGAATCCGGCGCGATTGACCCGGCCACTGTCACCATTGCCGGCATCCTGATCTTCCTCGGTGCAATGGGCAAGAGCGGGCAATTCCCGCTTCATGTCTGGTTGCCCGACGCAATGGCCGGCCCGACGCCGGTCTCCGCACTCGTGCACTCAGCAACCATGGTGGCCGCGGGTGTCTATCTCGTCGGCCGTGCGTATCCGATCTTCCATGCGTCACCGACGACGATGGGGGTCATCACCACTGTCGGAACCATCACCGCCTTCTTCGCAGCGACGATCGCGCTGACTCAACGCGACATCAAGCGCATCCTCGCCTACTCAACGATCAGCCAGCTCGGGTACATGATCATGGCCCTGGGCGTTGGCGCCTATACCGCGGGCCTCTTCCACCTGTTCACGCACGCCTTCTTCAAGGCGCTCCTTTTCCTTGGTGCCGGGTCAGTCATCCACTCCATGGAGCCCGTCCTGCACGGGACCGGGCGCAACCCCAATGACATTTTCAACATGGGTGGACTGCGCAAGATGATGCCGGTCACATTCTGGACCTTTCTTCTCGCCTCTCTCTCTTTGGCAGGGATTGCGCCACTGGCAGGATTCTGGAGCAAGGATGCGATTCTCGTCGGTGCCTATGAGGCCGATGCCTGGTTGCCGTTGATCGTGGCACTCGTTACCGCGTTCCTGACCGCCTTCTACATGTTCAGATGCATCTACCTGGTCTTCTTCGGACCGGCAAGGTGGCAGGTCGCGACGGCCTCCGTAGACCACCATGACAACCATTCCACTGACCACGCGTCGGTGCACCATCCAGAGCCCCACGAAAGCCCGTGGACCATGGCGCTTCCGTTGGTTCTGATTTGCGTTCCAGCGATTGCTGCCGGATGGGTCGGAATCCCTGGATTTTCCGAGGCCTTCGCGGAGACTGTTCGCTTCGGTCCGATGATCGAGGAACACATCAATCTGGGTCTCGCCGGGGCAGGAACGCTCGCGGGGCTGCTCGGCATCGGTCTGGCAACACTGTTGTACCTCACCCCCGTCTCCGGTCCGCGCCTGATCTCGGAGAGTTTCCCGGCCGTCTACAAGACCCTTTACAACAAGTACTACTTCGATGAGATGTACCAGTGGATCATCGACCACGTAGTGCTCGCAATTGCCGCCATGGCAGCAACTGTCGACCGGAAGATCCTCAACGATCGGATCGTGGACTGGTGCGGACCGTTCCTACAGGGCGCTGGGGCACGTTTGCGCCTCACGACCTCCGGCTACATCTATCACTATGCGTTCGGCTTCATCGTCGGCATCATGGCCATCGGTGTGGTCATGTCTGGCGGTATTCCGGACATGCGGTTCGCTCTCTGGTAGGGCCCGCTTCCTGTTGTCTGTCACCAACACAACCTGAAACCATCATTCGCCACCTGTAAGGACAAGCTCAGTGGGCTACCTGTCGACGATGACCCTCGCGCCGTTCATTGCGGCGCTCATCATCATGCTTATCCCGAGTGAGCGACCGGGTATCACCCGTGCTGTCGCGCTCGTTGCGAGCGTCATCTCGTTCGTGTTGTCCCTTGTGGTCTTCGTCGGGTACGACTGGCACCAGGCCGGTTTCCAGTTCCGTGAGGCCTACCAGTGGCTTCCGGATTACGGGATCACGATCAGTCTTGGGGTCGATGGGATCTCGGCCCCGCTCATCATTCTCAACGCCGTGGTTCTCTTGACCGGCACGGTTGTCTCATTCAAGATTGCCGACCGTCCCAAGGAGTTCTACGCGCTCTTCCTGGTGTCCGTGGCAGGGGTCTTCGGGGTCTTCGCTTCCCTGGACCTGTTCATCCTCTTCCTCACTTATGACATCGCCGGCCTTCCGATGTACCCGCTGATCGTGATCTGGGGAAGCACCCGCAAGAACTACGCCGCGCTCAAGCTCACCCTCATGCACGTGGCCGGAAGCCTGTTCATCTGGGTCGGCATGATCGCCATCTACGTGCAAGCCGGTGCGAAGTCATTTGACTTGGAGTACCTCGCTTCCCAGGCGCACACCCTCCTCACACCGGGCTTCCAGACCGTCTTCTTTCCGGTGATCTTCATTGGGTTTGGGTTCCTCGCCGCAATGTGGCCACTTCACACCTGGTCTCCCGATGGTCACGGCGCCGCGCCGACCGCAGTCTCGATGGTGGCAGCCGGGGTGCTGATGAAGCTCGGTGCCTACGGCTGCATCCGTGTTGGCGTCTGGCTCCTGCCCGAAGGTGCGATGGTGTGGTCTCCGGTCTTTGTGACGCTTGGGACAATCGGCGCTGTCTATGGTGGCGTCATGGCGATCGCGCAACGTGACTTCAAGTTCGTCATTGCCCATTCGTCTGTAAGCCACATGGGATACGTGATAGTGGGCATCTCGACGATGTCACTGGTCGGACTGAACGGCGCGGTCTTGCAAATGGTCAGCCATGGCCTCATGACTGCTCTCTTCTTCGCGATGATCGGTGCCATGTACGACCAAGCCCACACACGCGAAGTTGGTATCTTCGGCGGTCTGGCCCGCAACATGCCCTGGTACACCGGGTTCTTTGCGATAGCCTGTCTGGCCTCACTTGGCCTGCCTGGATTGTCGGGGTTCATTCCCGAACTGCTCATCTTCCTCGGGGCCTTCCAGACGTATCCGGTCGTTGGCATCCTTTGTGTTGCAACTGTGGCCCTCGCCGCCACCTACATGCTCCGGCTGGTGTCGCGTGCATTCTTTGGCCCACTGAGCCCGCGCTGGGCATCACTGCATGACCTGCTTCCAAACGAGTGGTTTGTTGGCGCCTTCCTCGTCTTGACCCTGATCATTGTCGGCGTCTATCCAACACCGTTCCTCGACATGATCAACGCCTCCGCCGCACCGGTAATCGAGCGGGTGGGAGGAGTACGTTGATCTCGATAGGAGCCGGCACCAAGAGGTTTTCCGATGCCCAACTTTGATCCTGCGACGCTTGACTATGTCCTGCTCGCCCCACAGTTCATCGTTACCGGCCTGATCTTCGTCTGTCTCTCCCTTGACCTCATGGTCTACGGCCGAGGGCACCGGTTCATCGGCTGGGTCGCGATCATGGGTCTCGCCGTCGGCATCGGCGCCCAGGCATCTTTGTGGGGCGTCCGCAGCTCTTTCGCAGGCGTTCTCCGCGTCGACGACTACTCGAACCTGTTCAACATCATCTTCATGGCTGCCGGCATCGGCGTCGTCTTCCTGTCATTCGATTACGCCGAGCGGTTCTTCACACAACCTGGCGAGTTTTACGCATTCCTCGTGGCCGGAGTTCTGGGCATGGGCCTGATGTCGCAGGCGCAGGAACTGCTCACCGCGTACATCGCGTTGGAACTCCTCAGCTTTTCAAGCTACGTGTTGGTGTCCTACGCCAAGACCAACTTAAAGAGCAATGAGGCTGGATTGAAATACATCATCCTCGGGTCGTTCAGTTCGGCAATCCTCCTTTACGGAGTGAGCCTGCTGTTCGGCGCTGTAGGATCCACGATGTTCACCGATATCAGGGCAGCGTTGGGGACTTCGGTCGCCACGAGCGCCGTCTCGCAGATCGCGCTGATCATGATCACCGCCGGCCTGGCGTTCAAGGTTGCTGCGGTTCCCTTCCACATGTACTCACCGGATGTCTATGAGGGGGCACCGACACCAATCACCGCGTTCCTTTCCGTTGCCTCGAAAGCTGCAGGTTTCGCCCTCACCATGCGTTTCGTGGTCATGGCCCTGTGGCCGTTGCGAGGTCCTGTGTCCGATGTGATCGCCTTCCTGGCAATCCTCACTATGACACTCGGCAATGTCGTCGCCCTCCGCCAAACAAACATCAAGCGTCTCATGGCGTATTCGAGCATTGCCCAGGCTGGCTACGCACTGATCGGCGTGGCTGCGTTCTTCGCTGCCGGTGATATCGCCGAACAAGCCTCCCGGGGCGTGATCCTGCAGCTCATCGGCTACCTGTTCACCACGCTTGCCGCGTTCGGTGGGATCATCGCCTTCCAGGTCGTTGCCGATGGGAGAGAGAACATCTCAGACCTGGCAGGCTTGTCACGCCGGTCACCATTTGCAGCATTCGCCATCATGTCTGCACTGTTCAGCCTTGCAGGCATGCCAATCTTTTCGGGTTTCATGACCAAGCTCTTCCTGTTCGCACCAGTCGCCCGCGCCGACCTCCTGTGGTTGGTCGGGATCGCTGTCCTGAACAGCACGATTTCCCTGTATTACTACCTACAAGTCATCCGTGTGATGTACTCGGAGTCGCCTGCGGGTGTGACGGCCCTGAACGCTTCCGCAGTGGCTGCAATCAAGGCAGCATCAATCCATCACGAAGAACCGGTACTCGTCGGAGCCGCAGTCGCTCATGGATCCGGACACGCTCCGGACAACCACGGATCGTCGCATGGCAGCCATGGTGCGGACTCACACGACGGTGTGGCGCCGGCATCCCTCGGCCCTTGGTGGCGCCGGCGACTTACCGATGGGATGGAACCGGAGCTGCGCTTTCAGATAGATCCGGTCTCGATCGAACTTGGTATCGGGATCACCCTCGCACTAGCCGGGGTATTCGCGTTGGGCCTGTATCCGGCCCCATTCGTGAACCTTGCATACGACGCGAGCATGGCACTCTTCGCGAAGTAGCGACCATCACATCGAAACTGTCCCAACAGCCACACGGGAATAAACAGCGGGGGAAGGCAAGCCTCTCCCCCGCTGTTCTTTTTTCACCAACGCTCAAAGGGACGGATTATCGTCCCGTCTGAGGTGCGGGATGTATTAGACGCCCGTGAACTTCTGCATGAAGTAGATCCCACCGATCGTGAAGAAGAGGACAAGCAACACGCAGACCAACTGCATGGTCTCGCTGATCACGACGCCGTTAATCATTGTCCAAGTCTCCAGGCATGCCAGCTGCTCAGCCCGTAGTGCGCTGGCCTAAAGTCGGGTATTCGATCCCGTAATCATCGTAGCAAACCTGCCCGCCGACCCGCGCGATCGCTCATCATGAACGTTCCGCACGCAACCGCCATGAGCACCGACGCGATGACAAAGACCGGTGACCACCCAATGTTCTCGGCTACGTATCCAAGTGCAGGTGCAGCCACGACCGGTCCGACGGTCGACGCCGCGTTGTACACCGCAATGGCCGTGCCCCCTCGCTTGGGAAGCAGGCTCTGGACGTGCACGATTCCGAAACCGAACGTTGCGGTGACAACAATCGCGTAGAGGATCTCAATGGCGAGGAATGGTGCGAAGGTCGATGTAAACGCGATCGCACCGAAGTAGAAGACACCCGCGGCGATTCCAATGTAAAGGACCGGCACAACCCCATAGCGACGCACGGCGCTCGCCGCCAGCAACGATACCGGTATCTCATAGACCGGCCCAATCCCGAAGACAATGCCTACCGAGTCATTATCGACATTGACGACATTCCGGAGGTATAGGGGTAACATCGTCATCCGCGCCACCGATGCGGCCCCAGTACACACCGTGGTCAGCAGGTACCACGCCATCGGTGCCTGCATAACATCGTGCCAGACCGAATTGGCCACCACCCCGCCAACTTCCGCAACCGGGGCAATGTTCACGAACGGGGCATCGCGCACAGCCAATACGAGCACCGCGAACGAGATAACTTGCAGCACGGCGGTCGTGAGAAACAACCCGTCGAAACCATACACGGCAACCACGCGTCCGGCGCCAAATGAACCGATCAACCATCCGATCGTGAACCCCAGCCGGACGATGTTGGAAATCTCGGCCCCGCGTTCGTCACTCCGATGTCGGAACCAGTCGCCAAGGATTGCGAAGAACAGGGTGAACATGGCAATGCTGATGGCCGCATAGAGCAAGGTGCCGATAACAAAACTTTCGGTCCAGGCAATCGCGATGCGCAAAGGGATCGCAATTCCGAACGCGACGACCAGCCACGGCACGCGCCTCCGGGTCCGGTCGGTGACCACACCGTAGCCCAGACCAAAAGCGGTCGTTGCCAGCGATGTCACCAAGGAAATCGTTCCTACCTCAACAGGACCAACACCGAGGCGTTCGGTTGCCCAAAGTGGCATGAACGGCATCTGCGATCCAAACGCCACGCCCTGGATGATGAGAATGATGAAAATCGACCGGAAGACCGGATCGGTCATCACCGCCTCAATCGCACCCCCGGACAGCATCCTCGACGCCAATCCAGATTGCGCGCTCAAGACCCTTGACGTGCCCGTCACATTGAACCTCCCGTGGCAAGGAACGCCCGAGCCAGTTCCGTCGCCCGTTCACGGTCATCTTCAGCCAATTCGCCGTCAATCACCAGACCTAGCAAGTAGTCCTTGACCGGCCTGATCCATGCGCCAGGCCCACGGCCGAAAAGTTGCATCAACGCATCTCCATCCAGCGGGCTTTGAAGACGTGCCACATCCTGCGCGGCTTGGAGTTCCCGGCAGCGACGTGCGAAGTCGTCGACGCGGTCGTGGACGGCCTGGACCTTCTCGGCACGATAGCTGGTGACATCTGCGCGGGAAAGCGCGATCAGATCGTCAAGTTCATCCCCAACCTCGCGGATCAGCCGCCGGACCGCGGAGTCGGTCCAGGTAGGTTCGTACGCGTTGATCCTCAAATGCATCCGCACGAGGTTCGTGACCCGTGCGACCAGGGCCAAATCCAGGTTCAAGCTCCGCATGATGCGGTTCGCCATGTGTGCACCCACTTCTTCGTGGCCAAAGAAATGCACCGCACCCCGGTTCACGGACTTTGTCGGCGGTTTGCCAATGTCGTGGAGAAGGGCCGCCCAACGGAGCCCGGCTTCGGCGGGAATGTTCTCAACGACGCCCATCGTGTGTTCAAACACATCCTTGTGGTGTACCGGCCGTTGGCTCATTCCACGCATCGGCAGGACATCCGGGATGATGTACTCCATCAATCCAAGATCGGTCGCAAGGCGCAACCCCATTGCCGGTCGGGTTGAAACCAGGATCCGCCCCATTTCGGCCGCGATGCGCTCCCGACTGATCCGCTCCAGCCCGGGAGCGCCAGCGGACATCGCATCACGGGTCGGTTCCGCAAGAGTGAACCCGAGTTCGCAGACAAACCGCACGCCGCGCAGCAATCTGAGCGGATCATCAGCAAACCGGGCATCCGCGTCACCCACCGCTCGCACTATCTTTGATGCGATGTCCTCCCTGCCCCCGCAAGGATCATGGAGTTCGCCCGTGAGCAGATTGACCGCGATCGCATTTATGGTGAAGTCGCGTCGGGCAAGATCTTCGTCGAGTGACATTCCAAACTGGACGGTCGGCTTCCGCGTGCCATCCTGGTACTGTTCGGTCCTGAAGGTCGTAATTTCGACACCCCAGGTCACATCGGTCGTCCCACCGGTTGGGTCAGGCACCGTGTAGACCACGCCGATCGTGCCAAACCGTGCACCAACGTCGTAGACCGCCGATGGACGCGACTCCCCGACCAATCGTCGGATCTGATCCGGCGTCGCGTCGGTCGTGAGGTCAACGTCCCTGATCCGCCGCCCGATGATCCAGTCCCGAACAGGGCCGCCAACCACAAAGAGACTATGACCATGCGCGTGGAAAGCCTCCGCCAATTCCTTGAGGCGGTCGTCGATGGGCGTAACGAGTTCCATATAACTGTCGGTAAGTATCCCTGTCGGCCGATGCCCTTGGACGCCTGGCCATGGACCATCGTCCATACTCCATGGCACTGGATCACCCGCTTGGGGAAACACTGGCCGGTTCAGAGTCGTCG
>BJHB01000060.1:0-11756 GCA_014191415.1 Chloroflexota bacterium | reverse complement strand
ACCGCCGAGAGAGACGTACTTTTCCCGGCGCATGTGCATGGCGCCGTCGCCACCGTTCCCGGCTTTCAGGCTGATCGTTGCGTGGTCGTAAAACATGGTGCCTCAGTCAGACGCGGTCCGCGCCTCTGTAAAGGGTATACGCCACGCCCCGGAAATGGCCGCGGTTCACGCAAGGGGATTGTGCGGTGACCTCAGCGGCGTTATCCTGAGATCATGAGACGATGCCGGTATTTGGCGTTCGTTAGTTGCTGCGTCGGCTGATCCTGTCACCTGCAACTGGGCTCGTTGCCCGTTGCCAAGATTGAAGCCATGCCCGATGCCATCGTGATTGCGACGCCGATTCCAGCGATTGAGAACGAACCGGGTGCGTCGCGTCGCGTTGCTACGCTTCACGATCTTCTGGATCGTCTCCGTGCCTATTTGCCGCCGAACTCCGACCTGGGAATTGTTGAGCGTGCGTACGAGTATGCCGCCAAAGCCCATGCCGGCCAGAGCCGTGGTTCGGGCGAGCCCTATATCCAGCATCCCCTAGAGACAGCCCTGCTTCTGTCTGACCTGCAACTTGACCGAGCAACCATCGCAGCGGCACTTCTGCATGATGTGATCGAGGACACTGGCGTCACATTTGACGCACTGCGTGAGGCATTTGGCATTGAAGTTGCCCGGCTCGTCGATGGGGTTACCAAGCTATCCCGGATACATTGGAATAGTCTTGAGGAACAGCAGGCCGAAAACCTGCGGAAGATGTTTCTGGCAATGGCCGAGGACATCCGTGTTGTCCTAATCAAGTTGTGCGATCGACTGCACAATGTGCGCACTCTGGACGGTAAGCGCCCCGACGCACGTCACCGTATCGCCCGGGAGACGCTCGAGATTTACGCTCCTCTGGCGCATCGTCTTGGCATCTGGCAAGTCAAATGGAAGCTTGAGGATGCTGCGTTCTATCACCTCGAACCTGAGCACTATCAGGAGCTGAAGCGCCTCCTGAACGACACTCGTCGGGCACGAGAGACGCACGTCGAGGAGTGCATCGAGTCCATACGCGACCACTTGGCGAAGACCGGGGTCACTTCCGAGATTACAGGGCGACCCAAGCACATCTATTCCATATACAAGAAGATGGAGCGGACGGGGCGGAGCTTTGACCAGTTGTACGACCTGCTTGCCCTCAGGGTTGTGGTGGCCACGGTCCCAGAGTGCTATGCGGCGCTTGGAATCGTTCACAGCCTCTGGCCGCCGGTTCCGGGACAGTTCGACGATTACATCGCGATGCCAAAGGGCAACATGTATCAGTCGCTGCACACGGCTGTGGTCGCGCGCACTGGCCGGTTCCTCGAGGTGCAGATCCGCACGCACGATATGCATCGGATCGCCGAACACGGGATTGCAGCGCACTGGCGCTACAAGGAAGGCAGTCAGCCTGATACGCAGTTTGAGGCGAAACTTGCGTGGCTGCGCCAACTCATGGCGTGGCAACAGGAACTCTCGACGGCGCAGGAATTCGTCGAGACCGTCAAGATGGACATCTTCCAGGACCAGGTCTTTGTCTTCACCCCACGCGGTGAGGTCAAGGACTTGCCGGCGCGGGCGACACCGTTGGATTTCGCCTACCGGATCCATACCGATGTCGGACACCGGTGCATCGGTGCGCGCGTGAACCAGAAACTGGTTTCTCTTGACTACGAACTCAAGAATGGCGACATCGTTGAAATCCTGACTACCAAGTCTTCGCACGGCCCAAGTCGTGACTGGTTGACGGTTGTCCGCACAGGCCACGCGCGGGAAAAGATCCGCCAGTGGTTCAAGCAGCAGCAGCGCGCTGAAAACATCATTCGAGGGCGCGACGTGCTGGAGAAGGAACTCAAGCGCCTCGGTCTTGGTGGCATCGGTTCCATCGCCGAGACACAACTTGAGACTACGGCTACACAGCTCAACTTCCAGTCGCTGGACAGTCTTCTGGCGGCGATTGGATACGGCGGCGTCGGATTGCAGACGGTCATCGGGCGCCTGGGACTTCGTTCGGTTACCGAGCCAACATTCATTGACCTGCCGGAAGTAGCACCGACGGCCGGCGCCAACTCCACCGGTGCGGTGCAGGTGATGGGTGTAGGTGACCTCCTGACACGCATGGCTCCCTGTTGCAAGCCCGTGCCGGGCGACCGGATCATTGGGTTCATCACCCGGAACCGAGGGATCACGATCCATCGTCAAGACTGCCACAATGTTCTGGCCGAGGATGAACCAGACCGGCTGGTGGTCGTCGATTGGGGACGCAGCGGGGTTCAGAACTACCCCGTGACGGTTCGGGTTGAAGCGTTTGACCGTCCCGGTCTCCTGCGTGACGTTGCAGCCGTGGTGGCCGAAGAGAAACTGAATATCACCGGTTCACAGGTCACCGTGGATGCCCACGAGGGAATTGCGACGATCATGACTACCGTGGAACTCGGAAGCCTCGCACAACTAAGTCGACTCCTGACCCGCCTCGAATCGATCAAGGCGGTGCGCAATGCCAGTCGGGAGACGCGAGGCAATGCGGTCCAGGTTCCGGCAGGGTTGCGAGACCGGGTGAACTAGCAACACCGGCATGACTGTTGTGCCATGCCGGCGTTGACCGCACGCCTCGATTGACCGCACGTCCCGATTGAACGAACAACCCCGACACGGAACCACCGTGCCGGGGTTTGGTGTTCAGGAGAGGTCGGGCGAACTGGTGATCGCACCCCGTGAGGCGCTGCCCACCTGTGCCATGTATTTCGCAAAGACCCCATTGGTGTAGCGGGGTGCGGGCCTCTTCCATCCGGTCATGCGCGCCGCGATTTCGGCATCTGAAACCGAGATGTCCATGGTTCGTGCCTTGAGATCAATCGTGACGGTATCGCCGTCATGGATGGCCGCAATGGGGCCGCCGAGGGCTGCTTCGGGTGACACATGGCCAACCATGAACCCGTGGGTGCCTCCGCTGAAACGTCCGTCGGTTATCAAGCTGACCGACGAACTGAGGCCGGCACCGTTGATCGCGCCAGTGACGCTGAGCATCTCTCGCATCCCCGGACCGCCCCGAGGCCCTTCGTAGCGGATCACAACCACATCCCCGGGGTGGACCTTCCCTCCGGTCACCGCAGCCATGGCCTCTTCTTCTCGTTCGAAGACCCGCGCCGGTCCCTGATGGAATGTGCGGTCGTAGCCAGCAACCTTGATCACGGCACCTTCGGGGGCAATGTTGCCCTTGAGGATGACGATGCCCCCGGTCTCCTTGAGTGGCTTGTCCACGGTGACCACGACTTCCTGGCCGGGTGTCTCGATGGCCTTGGCCGCCTCTTCAGCGAGTGTGTGGCCGGTCACCGTTATGCAGGAACCGTCGAGTTTGCCTCCCTCGATCAGCCTTTTGGCGACGAACTGGATACCGCCGGCGTCGTCGAGGTCGACCGCAACGAAGCGCCCACCTGGCTTGAGGTCGCAAATGAGTGGTGTCCGGTGACTGATCTCGTTGAACTCTTCAAGGGTCAAGTCGATGCCGGCTTCGTGGGCCATGGCTGGCAAGTGGAGTGCCGCATTGGTTGATCCGCCGGATGCACAGACGCCGGCGATGGCGTTCTCGAAGGCGGCCTTGGTGGCAATGTCGCGCGGGCGCACGCCACGACGGAGGACGTCCATGACGAGGTGGCCAGCATCTACGCCCACTTGGTTCTTGCGCTTGTCCACTGCAGGCACGCTACCGCTGCCAAGGGGGGCGAGCCCGAGGAATTCAAGGGCCATCGCCATCGTGTTCGCGGTGTACTGGCCCCCACACGCGCCAGCGCCCGGGATTGCGCAATTCTCGATCTCGTCGAGGTCGGCGTCGGACATCTTGCCTGCTGAATGGGCACCGACGGCTTCGAACAAGTCGATGATCGTGACATCCTTGCCTCTGAATCGCCCTGGTTTGATTGGGCCGCCGTAGAGCAACACCCCAGGAATGTTCAGCCGCAGGAGTGCCATCGCACCGGCGGGAATCGTCTTGTCACATCCCACAAGGACGATCAGTGCGTCAAACATGTGCCCGCGCGCAACGAGTTCAATGGAGTCTGCGATGACCTCCCGCGAAACGAGGGACGCCTTCATGCCCTCAGTCCCCATGGTGACCCCATCGCTAATGGCGATGGTATTCAGTTCCATTGGCGTACCACCGGCGTCGCGGATGCCCTTCTTGACCTGCTCGGCAAGGGCGCGAAGGCCCCAGTTGCAAGGCATTGTTTCGATCCACGAGTGAGCCACGCCGACGATTGGCCGACTCAGGTCTTCGTTGGTGAAACCGATGGCATGCAGCATTGCCCGGGCGGCAATTCGGTCACGGCCATCAAGTTGTATGCGGCTCTGATGACGTGGATCTGTAACCAGGTCAAGAGGTGCTTTGGCGTCGCCGGTCGTTGGCGCGGTTCCCATGGTCGGGGTCTCCTTGCGATGTCTGGCCCGGCGTCGATTCCGGCGATCGCGATTCTACGGTGCGGGTCTGCGCTTCGCGAACTGCGGGCGCAAGAAGTCTCGCCAGCGCGCTTCTGGCCGGTTCCGGTTCCCAAGACCAAGCCGAGCGACCGTTTCGGAGGCTGACGAGCAGGCGTCCTTGTCGGCGCCGGAGGGCGCGGAGCACGGTCACCACCTGTTCCGGGCTTATCTTGAGGAGGGTTGCCATTTCCTCAAAGGTTGAGGGATGGATCTTCAGTGCCTCGCGAAGGTTGCGGACAAGCCGACGGACGTCAGAAGAACCGTGCGCGGACCCGTCAGTCGGGCGCACAGGAGCGGTACCCGACCCCTCGGACCGTCTCGATGATCTTTGGGTTTCCAGGGTCTTCCTCGAGTTTTTCACGGAGCCAACGGATGTGCACGTCAACCGTGCGCATGTCCCCGGAGAATTCACTGCCCCACGCTCGTGCCAACAGGTGATCCCGCGTAAAGACCTGCCCAGGATGCCGCAACAGGCAAGCCAGGAGGTCGAATTCGCGAGGCTTGAGCGCAACGTTACTCCCGTTCCTCGTCACGCGCCGTTGCGCAGGATCAAGCGTGATGGTGCCAAGCGAGATTGGACGTTGGGCTGACGCCTCGTCACTGCGGCTGTTGCTTCTCCTGAGCATCGCCTTGACGCGTGCGACGAGTTCACGCATGGAAAACGGCTTCGTCAGGTAATCGTCGGCGCCGATTTCAAGACCGACGACACGGTCAACCTCTTCGGTGCGCGCGGTCAACATGATGATCGGAATGTTTTGCAGCAGCGCCGATGGCGAACTCCTGATTGCGCGGCACACGTCCAGGCCGGTCAGCCGTGGAAGCATCACATCGAGGACGATCAGGTCTGGTGTGTCACGTCGTGCGGTTTCAAGACCCGTTTGCCCGTCGGTGGCAGTGACTACCTCATAGCCCTCTTTGCGAAGGCTGTAGCTGACACTAGTGATGATCGCGGGTTCATCTTCGATGACGAGGATTTTTGATCCCATGTGATGTATGGTACCGACCACTGAAGCGGCCCCCGACATAGGGGAGTTGTTGCAGTGCCTGGCCGGATGATGATCTCCAATCGTAACTGTGTGATCATGGCGCTGTTACATTGTCCCCATAAGATGCGACTGTTGGCTAATCCCGTGCCCCCGTTCCGGTTCGTTTGAAACGGGATCTGACGTGTTCAGTCTGCCTTCGGAGTACCTGTGATGGCACTTGAGACCGAAATCCGTAAGGCCTATCGCCTTCAGCTTGCCCAGCTTGGTGATGAAGTCCTGACCATGGGGAGCATGGTAGACAAGGCTCTCGAGCGTTCGATGGATGCCTTGGCGAGGCGGGATGTGGTTCTTGCCAGGCAAGTCGTGGCTGACGATTCATTTATAAATGCCAAGCGCATGGGAATCGAAGAAGGCGCAGTCATTCTGCTGGCTACCCAACAGCCAATGGCGTCTGACCTCCGGTTCATAACCAGTGTCGAGCATATTGCGACCGACCTTGAGCGGATGGGTGACCACGCCCGCAGTATTTCACGCCTCTGCGTGAAACTGTGCGCCGAACCTCCGATGCGGACCGTCAGCGAATTTCCGCGCATGATCGCGTCGTGCCGTGAACGGCTGCGCCTGGCTCTCGATGCGTTCATCGAGCGCGACGCAGACAAGGCGCTCGCCTGTGCGAGGCAGGACGTCGAAGTCGACCAGTTGCAGGATGATGTCTACGACCTGATGCTTGCCACAATGGAGAAGGATGGAAGCACGGTCGTGCGGGCCACGTATCTCTTGTGGATCGCTCACAACCTGGAACGCGTTGGGGATCACATCACCAATGTGTGTGAACGGGTCATGTATCTCGCCAAGGGGCGACGTCACGAGCTTGACGAGGTCTAGATACTCGTTGGTGCCTTGATGTTGGCTTCGGCTGATCACAAGATTGGTTCGCTGTGAAAATCAACCTTCACGTCGTTGTTGGCGCCCTCATCTCCGCGACGTGGTTTCTTGGTCAGTGGTTCCTCTCTTCGGTCGGTCTCGCACCCGGTACCAGCGCCTCGTCCATGGCGATGGCAGCCCCATCGTGGACGCTTTTGACCGGGTTCGTTGGTTTGGCACTCGGATGCTTCGGTGCGTTCGTCGTTTACCGAACGGATCACGGGAGGCAAGCGACGTCGCGTGAGGCGTTCGCCGTGTCTGCACGGCAGTTGCGCCAGTCAGTCCGCTATGCGGTCGCGGCGACATCACCCGATCTGATGAACTCCGATGCCCCGGCGTCTACCCTGATAGCGACACGATTACCCGAAGAGGCGGAACCGCTCGCCGAGGCACTCGTCGATGTTGCACACACGCTGGAAGTGCATCGCGAAAGTGTCGAACGGGAACGGGTTCGAGTCCGGCAGACACTCGCCTCGATAGCTGAAGGGCTGATCATCACTTCGGAAGATGGACGGGTGGCGGCTGTCAATCCCGAGGCGGCCCGTCTGTTGGATCTGCCAGGAGACGGCTCGTCACTGGTGGGACAGAGTTTGGTGACCGCCGTGCGGGATTACGAGGTAACCGAAACTCTCGTCAAGGCGATTGAAACTCGCGGACCAGTGACCAGGCACGTCCGACTGTCGCCGTTCTCCACGATGGGAGAACTCTCGATGCCTCGACGCGGGACCGGGGTTCGCATCGTAAAAGTGTCTGCCGTCCCGTTCGCGTCTCAGAGTCGCATGCCATCCGATCTCGGAGTTGGGGCATCCAGGCGTCCCGTCGGGGTCGGGGCAGGCGTGATCTTTCTTGAAGACGAGACCGAACTGCGTCGATCCGAGAGCATTCGCAGGGATTTTGTCGCTAATGTCTCGCACGAATTGCGGACACCCTTGGCGTCACTAAAGGCCCTTGTTGAGACACTTGAGGAAGGCGCGCTGGAAGACCCCCCGGCGGCGCGCGAGTTTCTCAGGCTGATGCACGTCGAAGTCGACAGTCTTACCCAACTGGTGTTCGAGTTGCTTGAGCTTTCGCAAATCGAATCCGGTCAGGCGGAGATGGAGAAGCGCCCGGTGGTGCCAATCTCACTTCTTGAGGCGGCCTACCGGAGGCTTCGTACCCAGGCAACGCGCGCGGGTGTCGACCTCCGGATGGCAGCTGAACACGGGCTGCCGATGATCAGTGCCGATCCAATGCGAGTTGGACAGGTGTTGCTCAATCTTCTCCAGAACGCCATAAAATTCACCCCGGAAGGTGGTGTAGTCACGCTCACGGCTGTGAGGGATGGGAACGGCATTCGGTTCGGTGTTACCGATACTGGCATAGGGATCTCGCGTGAGGACCTATCACGCCTGTTTGAACGGTTCTTCAAGGTTGATCGCTCGCGTGCGTCAGGAGGCACCGGCCTCGGCCTAGCAATCGCGAAGCACCTTGTGCAGGCCCACGGGGGGGTAATCGGTGCGTTTAGTCTTGGGGAAGGCCATGGGTCGACCGTCTGGTTTGTCCTGCCGACGAATGGCGAAAGCGTTGCACCGGTAAGCCAACAGGCATCGTTGGCAAGTCAGACGCGCGGGGCTTTGCCATCGAGCGACGCCCCTGACGGCATCCCATCTACTGCCGTTCCGGGTGTCCCAGCGACCCCGGAAACGCCGTAGGTGACGAGGTAGTCGACGAGGGGTTCAACGTGCTCTCGGGTCGATGCCCCATCGAGAAGCAGTGCCTCAAGAACGTCCTGCGTCAGCCCGAGTTGATGCTCCAGTTCATCTGACAGCAACTCGTTGTGAAAGGCATTGCGATCAGCGCGTGGATCGTTCACGTATGCAAGGATTGCATTCACCAGTGCCGGGGTATCAACCTGTATTCGGATTAGTCCACTCATGCGTGCCCCCGTGAATGACGATACCGCACCTCCGCCGTTGCAGACGGGCTGGCGCGGTATCGAGAGTGAACGTGTTTCCGTTGCGGTTAGAGCGCGCGGAGAGCGGCGAGTTCAGGTTCGATACCCGCCCAGTCGGCCGGAGACGCCTCTACGTGTGCGTTTTTGACAATCCCGTGGCTGTCGATGATGAATGTTGCCCGGTGGTTCGGAAGTTGCCCTTCATCGACGTTTACTCCGAATAACTTGACAAACTGATGCCTGAAGTCGCTGAGGAGGAGGATGTGGTCGTCTGGGTCACACCCCTTCTTGAAGGCCTTCTGGGACGGGGAATGATCGGTGCTGATGCCAATGATCTTGGCCCCGAGCGCATCAAATTCTGCAACGTGCTGCGCGTGACCGCTGATCTGACGTTCGCACGTTCCGGTGAAGCACTTCGGGAAGAAGAACAGGACGACAGCCTTGCCCCGGTAATCACTGATGGAATGCATCTTGCCATCTGTCCCCATGAGGGAAAAGTCCGGGGCGGCATCACCTAGGTTAATCATTGCCATGTCCTTGTGAGAAATGGGTTGAACGTGAACGGGGTCGAGTCCGCCCCGTTCACGGGAACGCCGGAAGATTTGCGTGGCCGTTGGTCAGTGGATCGGCTTGCCGGCGTTCTTCCACGCAGTCGTTCCGCCTTCCATGATCTTCACGTTCGTGAAACCCATGTCATGGAGAACCTTGGCGGCGAGTGATGCCTGTCCGCCTGCGCCACATGTCGTGATGATCGGGGTTGAACGATCCTGGAGGCGTGCGTCACGGTAGTGTTCGGGCAGTTCGGTGTCTGCACGCAACGGAAGCAGTCCGAGAGGAATGTTGATCGAACCTGCAACGGCGTTCCCGTGCGAATCCACTTCCTGACGCACATCGATGACGATGGTCTCAGGGTGCGAAGCCATCTGGGCCTCGGCGTCATCGATGCTGATCATCGGGGCGACGGCGCGCCCCTCGGCGACGAGGTCCTTGAAGGTCTTGGCCATTGTTGTTCCTTTCAGGTGGAGAAAGACGTGGATTACCTGTGGTCGGGTTTTCGGGTGCGTTGGCACCTCCAACGGCAAAGACTACCGAGTGAACCGGGTGAACGCCAAACCCGGGAAACGGCAGTTGGGCAAGGATCAGTTTCCCGTAAGACGGAGGCGCCCATCGCGTAGGCGCTCCCCTACCATTGCCCCAGTCGGGATGGCCTCCGCCCCGCGCCCCTCAACCACGAACGATGCGACGCAGTTTGCAAACTGTGCGGCCGTTTCGATGTCCCTCGTCTCCCCGTAGCGAATCAGGAAGGCGGTGGCGAATACATCGCCGGCGCCGGTTGGGTCGACCTCCTCGACGTCGTAGGCAGGGAAGCGTCGACGCGTGCCGTGCTGCCAGACAACGCAACCATGGCGGTTTTCGGTCACCACGGCGAGACGGGCGCGGGTCGCGTACTCCTCGACGAGCACCATATCTCCACCAAGGTCTTCCGCGCTGAACGTGATGACATCAAGGCGGTCTAGGTAGGTCTCGGCATGCCGCCAAGCGACTGGACTCACCCGTCCGTCGTCAGGAGACCATGCTCGCAACCACCCTTGAAGTGTTGCGCCGATCAACGCGGTCGATGGGAAGACGTCGAGCAGGTCGCGGGCAAGTTCCTGGGCAATCGGGCCAAAGTGGACCATGGGTGCACGGCGCCATGCGTCAGGAATGTCGGCGGGGACCAAGGGGGAAGCGACGGCGCGGACATACTGGACCCGACCGTTTGGGGCGTAGATGTTCTCAAACGTGGTCGTGGCTGAAGATTGCACGACCTCCACATCGACATCCCGGAAGATTCCCGAAAGGCCCGGCTCATGTGCGGCGGCCGTGACCAACGCGGTACGGCGTCCGAGTCGGCTTGCGGCAAGTGATGCGAAGGTTGCCGTCCCCCCGAATGTGAACCCGTCTGGCGTGCCAGGGGCGACGTCGCGGGTCACATTTCCGAGGATAAGTATTTCCGGGGTCGTGTCGTTACCCATTCACCGGCGCACTTAGTGGCGGAGCATGATCACGATGCGCCGGTTGTCGCCTTCGCCGGTACTTTCGGTGGCCACGTCCGGGTGCTCGGCAAGCACCATGTGGACAATTCGTCGCTCGTTTGGGGGCATGGCCTCCAACTGGACGGGCGCGCCGGTGGCAACGACGCGGCTTGCGAACCGGAGTGCAAGGTCTCGGAGGAGCACCTCGCGGCGTGCCCGGTACCCATCGATGTCAATCGTAATCCGGACGTGGGTGTCGAGTGCCTTGTTGACCATGATCCCGACGATGAACTGGATTGCCCGGAGCGTCTCACCGCGGCGACCAATGAGATCAGCCGCGTCTGGCGCACGCACATTGAGAGTGAGTGGCTCGAGTTCCACGACCTCAATGTGAGCCTCATCAAAGTGCATGTGATGGAGAAGTTCGCTCAGGATACGCCTGGCGGTTTCGGCAACTGCGGTTGCATTCGCCGACCCCACGGGTAGCGGTGCAAATGCTTGCTCGCGGTGAACCGCTTGGTGTCCGGTGTCCTCGGAGGATTCATCGTCTTCACCTTCGTCTCCTGGAACACGTACTGATACACGAACACGTGCCGGTTGGGCACCGAACCCGAGAATACGCCCCGGATTGCCCGGGTCGATGATCGAAACAGTTACTTCGTTGCGGGTGCGACCCAATTCGGCCAGGGCTTGCGTGATTGCCGTCTCGACCGACCGTGCCGAGGTCTCAACGACCGAAACATCATTATTTGCCACCAGTTCGCCTCCCATCACCGCGATTGGAACCGCTGGAGCGGTTTGCGCCGTTCACGCGTCGAGCCTTGCCGGATGCCGGTGGCGTGTCGTCAATGACCGTCGCCGCGGATGTCGAAGTGCCAGGTAGGCGGACCGTGGCAAGCGACCCCAGACCGCCGATGAAGTATTGCTGGATGATGCCGTAAAGGTTCTGAGCCACCCAGTACAGCGCGAGACCCGAGTTTACCGAAAGACCGATCCAGAGCATCATCAACGGCATGAACTGCATCATCTGGTTCTGCATCTGCTGCTGAGGATCGGATGACGGCTGGGTCATCATCCGCTGCTGCACCCATTGGGTGGCGCCCGCAAGCACCGGCAGGATGAAGGGCAGGGCATAGCCGAAAACGTGAATGACGTCAGGTTTGTTGAGGCTTTCGAGCCACCAGAACCCCTGCTTGAACGAGGTGATGGCGGTTGCCAGGGTCGCGTCATTCATCCCAAGGGCAATAAGCCAAGCCCGGGGTTCATCCAATGTCGCTTCCGGATCGGCCAGCGTTTGCAGTGCGGCATAAAGCGCGAAGAGGATTGGCATCTGGAGAAGGAGAGGGAGGCACCCGGCAGCCGGGTTGACACCGTGCTCCTTGTAAAGGGCCATCGTCGCGACGGAAAGCTTCTCTT
>BJHB01000059.1:0-11758 GCA_014191415.1 Chloroflexota bacterium | reverse complement strand
CCTGGTGTCGTGGCCATCGCCGGTGCTGCCGGTCGGGCCAATGATCGGCGTGATGCTGTTACTGACATTGCTGTCGGGTCGGAACCGGCCGGACCCCGGTGGGAATGCGCTGCTTGGGGGAGACACGGGACTGCGGGCCGGGCGCGATGGACCTCGATCGGTCGGTCAGATGGAGTGGTTGGGTGCCGGCGTGGCTGTGGCGGTGATGCTCCTTCTGGTGCTGAACACCCGGATGCTGGTGGATATCCACCATCAGTCCCACTTCCTGATGCCAGTGGTGGACCTGATCAATGGCAAGTCGCTGCTGGCCGACATCAACGCGCAGTACGGCGTTGGCGTGCACTACCTGATCGGGATGCTGTTTCTGTGGAACCCGCTGCTGATCTCTTTCCCGGCATTCACGTTCGTCACAAACCTGGGCGAATTGGCTTTGGCGGCTGGGCTGTTCGCGCTCGTCGGGCGGGTGTCCCGGTGGTCGGCGGCCAGCGTTCTGCTGCTTGGTGCGGCGATGGCCTTGCACCGGTTCGGAAACGTGGCGAGTCCTTCGGCATACCCCTCGACGGGTGCAATCCGGTTTGGCTTGGGATGGCTGGCGATCGCCTGCCTTACGAGTCGGAGGTTGCGTCGCCACCCACGGGCAGGTGCCGCGTGCCTGGGGCTCGTGGCGGGTCTCGCGAGTGTCCATAGCCTCGAGGTCTTCATCTACACCACTGCCTTGGTGGTGTGTGGGCTTGGCATGGAATGGATGCGACACCAAGTTTCAGGAGATGGGAGTGGTGTGATCCCGGTGGGCCGCGTGACGTATCCGCGGTTCGCTTTGGTGCCAAGCGCAGTGGCGGTAGGTGCGGGCATCGTGGGGTTCCACGTGGCCTTGTTGCTCGACGTGGTGAGACGGTCAGGCCACCTGCCGGACTGGCGCCACTACACGCAGTACCTTTCGGTCTACGATGGAGGATTCGGGTTTGTTCCTCCGGAGGTGCGATCTCCGTGGCTCGCGATGTTCCTCGTTTGCGCCATCACCCTCATTGTAATTGGGGCGCAGTGGGTGTCCCGATTGACGGACGCCGTTGACGCGGACGCCGTTCCGGTTGCCGAGACGGTGATCCTGACGGCGGCGTATGGGATGCTGCAGTTCAGCTACTTCGCGTTCCGGTCGCACCCCAACAACCTCTACCACTTGATGTATCCGGTGGCGATCATCGCGGTCTACTGGCTGCACAGACTGCAACAGCGCGGTATGGGCTTGTGGGATGGTCCGATGATGCCGCTGGTTGCTGGGGCAATCGTGGCGGTTTCGGTGGTCCTGGCGCGGGGGGCGTCGGTGGCGCTGGCCTCGTACGGATCGACCGGTATCGGGTGGCTGCAAGCGAAGTACACACAGGGTGTGGGGCCGGTGATGCCGGTGGTACCGACCTTCGCGGAAGGCATCCGCACCACGCTGTATCCGCCGGTTGGCGATGATGTCGTGGAGTTGCGGAGTCTGGTGGAGGGCTACATCCCCTCCCCATCGCCCCTGATCGATAGACGCTCCGCTTGGCCCTCCCCATCGCCCCTGATCGATAGACGCTCCGCTACGGCTCCGACCGGGAATGTCGATGGCCGGATTGCGATGATCATCGAACCCGACCTTGACCCGCGGGCACGTGCGGGCACGACCATCGTGAACCGCCTACCCCTTAGCCTGATGACACAGGACGCATACATTCCGGTGGGCCGCGAAGCGGCGCTGCAGTCAGTGCGCGACCTCCCTATGGGTTCGGTGCTGATCGTTGACCAACCCGACCTGATTGGTGACCTCGGCGGTGCCATGGCGGGTGTCCTGTGCGAACGCGGGGCGCTCCGTGTCATCGAGAAGCGCACCCGAATCGCCGCGGTGCGACTCGCGCCGAGGGATGAGGCGACAGGGTTGGTGGACTGGTGTCCTCGGTAGGAGGTTGGCGGGTCGTTGGTACCCAAGCGTTGGCGCGTAGACAGGACTGCGACTTTCCTCGGCCTCCACACAGGCTGCTAATCCGGGCGATCCCGTCCAGAAAGATCTCCCGGGGAGTGCGCTTTTGGAGAGGTGTTCCCACACCCCTCGCTGCGCTCACACCCCACCCCACCACCCCGCCAGTTTTATATGCTCGCTGCGCTCACAAGGGCGGCCAGACACTCCATTCGCTTCGCTGGGGAAGGGATGCGAGTCCACTTGGTGCGCGGTGGTGGCGATACACTGTCGGCCGTCATGACCGAGATGATGCTGCGGGCGATGGTTCCCGATGACTGGGATGCGGTCGCGGAACTGGTGTACACCTCGACGAACTACTGGTACGCGTCCAAGGGGGCGGGGGCAATCTTCGCGGGTGGACCGGATGTGGCGCGGGTCTTTCCCGAGGTCTACGAGGCGCTTGATCCCGGATGCTGCATCTTGGCCGTCCATCCGCGCACTGGCCGACTGATGGGGTCGTGCTTTTTCCATCCGCGCGAGACGCATGTCAGTCTCGGGATCATGAATGTCCATCCGGCGCACTTCGGAACCGGCGTCGCACGGCGCCTGTTGCGACACATCACCGATCTGGCGGATGCACAGGGGCTGCCAGTGCGGTTGGTATCGAGTGCAATGAACCTCGATTCCTTCTCGCTCTATACGCGGGCCGGGTTCGTGCCGAGGCGTACCTATCAGGACATCCTGCTAGCGGTACCCGCGAACGGGCTTTCGCATGATGCACCCGGTCGGGCTCAGGTGCGCTCCGCAACGGTTGCCGACGTGCCGGCGATCGTGGCCCTTGAGGAAGAGCTGACGGGAATCCGGCGTGGTGGTGACTTTGCGCACTTCATTGAGAACCGGGCCGGCATCTGGCACGTCTCAGTCCTGGATGGCCGTGATGGACGCCTCGACGCGGTCGTTGCATCGGTTGCACACCCGGGAAGCCGGATGGTGGGTCCGGGCGTGTCGCGGAGCGAGGCGGGTGCGGCTGCAGTGTTGCTGGCCGAACTGGATCGGCATCGCGGGCACTCGCCAGTGTTTCTGGTGCCAGTGGAGTGTGGAGATCTGGTCCGACAGGTCTATGGGTGGGGTGGGCGCAACGTGGAGATGCACGTCCACCAGGTACGCGGTGCGTGTCCGCCGTTCGCGGGGGTGACACTGCCGTCTTTCATGCCGGAAACCGGGTAGCACCGCCGGCACGGCTGAGCATCCATTTGAAACTGGATGCGGTCACGATATGCCGGGGATGAGTGCGGGAAGAGGAACCAGGATGAGCGAATCCAGTCAGGCGCGCGTGTTGCCCCCATGGGCCCCCGGGGCCGGGTTGATGTGCGTGATTGCGGCCGTCGGCTGGGGGTTGGCCGAGGTTGAGACGCGTGCACTCGGGAATCCGCTCATCGAGGCACTCGTGCTGTCGCTGCTGATCGGTGTATTGGTCCGCAACGTGATGGGTGATGGGAGCAAGACCTACACGGCTGGGGCGTCGTTTGTTGCCAAGCATGTGCTTGAGACCGGCGTTGCCTTCATCGGGGTGAGCGTCTACATGCCTGACATCCTGAAGGCTGGCCCCGCCCTCCTGGCACTCGTGTTTGGCGGGGTGGCGGCGGGCATCGTGGTGAGTTTCTCGGTGGGGCGTGCCCTCGGTCTTGGCGTGCATCTGGCGGCATTGGTCGCGATCGGGAACTCGATCTGCGGGAACTCGGCAATCGCCGCGCTCGCGCCGGTGATCGGGGCCGAGAAGAAGGATGTGGCAAGTGCGATCGGGCTGACGGCCGTGATCGGGGTGCTGCTGGTGCTTGGCTTGCCGATGCTGATCGCGCCATTCATGCTCTCGAACTACCAGTACGGCGTGCTGGCCGGGATGAGCGTCTATGCAGTCCCGCAGGTTGTGGCAGCGGCCTTTCCGGTCAGTGAACTTTCCGGGAATGTGGCGACGCTGGTGAAACTGACGCGCGTGCTCCTGCTTGGCCCGGCGGTGGTCATCATTGGCCTGGCTTTCCGGGTGTGGGGCGCACGGACTGGGGCGGCCTCGGCGAAACTCTCGACGTACGTGCCGTGGTTCGTGGCCGTCTTCCTGGTGCTGGCGACGGTGCGGAGCCTCGACCTCATGCCAGTGATGTTCGTCGACCCAGCGAAGCAGATCAGCCGGTTGCTGACGATGCTGGCGATGGCTGGGCTTGGGTTCGGCGTGGATGTGAAGGCCGTGCGGACGGTTGGGCCTCGCGTGGGAGTGGCCGTGGTGATCTCCCTTCTGTTCCTTGCGAGTATCACGGTGGCGGCGCTGAAGTTTGGCGGGATTGACGGCTAGCGCCCCCCATGGCAAACAGGGTGCCGTTTCAATCACCCCTCGCTTCGATCACACACCACCACCCCGCCCCGCCAGTTTTATATGTTCGCTTCGATCACACACCACCACACCGCCCCGCCAGTTTAATATGTTCGCTGCGCTCACAAAGGCCGCCTGATTCACATGCGCTTCGCTCCGGGCGACCGCGATGTTGAAGATCTGAGTTGCTACCACTCGGGCGCGGTCACGATCTAGGCAGCGCCGTTGTGCAAGCTGATTGTGGTTCCGGGGATATTCCC
This sequence comes from Chloroflexota bacterium, assembly GCA_014191415.1. Lineage (GTDB taxonomy): Bacteria > Chloroflexota > UBA11872 > UBA12225 > UBA12225 > UBA12225. Next base: position 7,206 of record BJHB01000059.1, on the reverse strand, counting down.
TGACACCCGTGGGTTCTCTCGGGGCAATAGTGGAGACAGCGAGGTCTCTACATATCTGCTGTCGCGATCACATGAAGGGGCGGGGTCCGGTGCAGTTCGGTCCGTGTCGCACCCATCATCGCAGCGTCGCCGGTTGGTGGGCATGCCAAGCCTTTGGGTGCCGGGCGACCATCTCTCGCTGATGATCGCAAGCCCGCGCGTTGCCCCGGCACTGGCCGACGCCCACACCCCGGGGAGGGGGGCCCTGCGTGCACCTCCGATTCGTGTATGGTGCCCGGAAATACGGTCGAATTGCCCTGTGTTTCACGAATACCTAGCGCCCGTGAATCACATTTCTACAGCTGAGAAGTGCCGTCACTGACCGAATGAGGGATCACCATGCCGGTAGACACACCCCCGCGTGGCCGGTGGCAGTTGTGGGTGCTGGTCGCGTTCGTCGTCACACTCGCGACAGCCATCCCGACCATGGTCGCGCCCCCGTCAACGACCGCCGCGGCCGGCACCATCCTCGGCGAGGCGACGCTGGTAGATAACGCGTCCGGCCTCGACCGCGTGGTGGTCAAGGCCACCGGGCTGTCTGCCCCCGCTACCGGACAAGTCCATCGCGTATGGCTTGTTGGCGACAACGGCGCGTCCGGGCGTTACCTCGGCGACGTGATCCCCGACGCGACGGGTGCCGTGGCGTTCACGTGGGACCAACCGGCGGGCGAGAACCTGCTGGCGCAGTACTCACAAGTGTCGATTTCGGTGGAATCCGGCGGGGCTGGCGCGAAGCCGGGAGGCACCACGGTTCTCACCGGCAAGTTGGACGCCGCCTCTCTCTCTCAGGTCCGTCGCCTGCTTAGCCGCTGGCCTGACTCGCGCTACGGTGAGGCAACGGTGCCGGGCTTGCGTCGGCAGGCCCAGATCGCCAGGTACCAGGCGTGGGTGCTGCGCGAGGCGGCCGTGAACGGCGACTGGGATACCGCGCGGCGCAAGGCGGAGCAGCTTGTGAACCTCGTGGAAGGGCGACGTGGGCAGTTCTACGCCGATCACAACGGTGACGGGCGGATTGAGGATCCGGGTGACGGCACTGGCTTCCTGCCGTACTGCTGGGCCGCCCTGACGCAGGCGCAGTTCGTGTACGCGACCGCCTCTGACGCGATGTACGCGGCGCGGGCGCAGGCGCTGCAGTCGCCAGTGACCTTCGCGATGCTTTCGGCCGCATTCGTACGTGACGTCAGCCGTGAGGTGGCGCACAGCAATGATCCGTACACGATCCGCGACTTGGCGGGGCACCTGGTGACGGCGACGAATTACCTCGTGGCGGCGACCGACCCGGCGGGTGAACCGGACTTGATCGCAATCCTCGATGACCGGGAGATGACCTCGGTGGCGGCACACGCGCAGTCACTTGTGCGGATTGACCTGGTGGAGGCGGCACGATGACGCGGCGACCTGCATCCAGAGGACGGGCGCGTCGTCGGGCGCTGCCAATCCTGGCCTTCTTGGTTGCTGCCATGGCCTCCCTGCTCATGCCCGCGGTCCGGCCGGACCCGGTCGATGCGCAAGCCACCCTGAACTCGCAGGCGACGCTGACGGTCTTGACGACGCCGGTAGAGGTGCAACGTGCCTCTGGAAACCGCGACACGGCTTCGTCCGGCGACACCCTCGTGGTCGGTGACCGAGTGTTTACCGGTTCGGGCGGGACGGCGAAGCTCACCTTCTTCCAAGGGACGGAGGTGGACATCGCGCCTGAGACCGAGCTGATGGTGCAGGAGATGACGCAACGCCAAAGCGGGGCATCGACGGTGAGTTTCGGCCAGGCGGTCGGGTCGACCGTCGCGAAGGTGGCAAGCCTTTTCAATCCCGCATCGCGCGTGCAGGTGTCGACGCAGTCGGCCGTCGCGGTGATCCGGGGGACCGAGGTTGAGACGACAGTCACCAAGGAGAATATCCAGGTCTTCCGGAGCAACACGGGGAGTTTTGACGTTATCGCCGGCGGGCAGACCCAACGGGTGAAGGACGGTGAGGTGACCGTGGTGGCCCCTCCACCGCCGCCGGCTTCCGCACCGACGATGCGTGACGCGCAGTCGGTTGGCAACGCGCAGGCGGCGCAGCCTATCGGCACGGATCGTGCGCCGCTGCCGCCGGTTCCGGTGGCGGAGATTGGCAAGCTCTTCGAAAAGGTAGGCGAGATCACGTCGAAGGACGGGCCGCGGGTGATCGCGACGCCGCCCGTCGCGGCGCGTGACTTGATCGACGTGGCCCAAGGCAGGCCGATGGTGTTGCGCCCGATGGGTGAAGGGCCACCACCGCCGCCACCACCACCTGGACCGCCGCCACCACCACCGCCGGGTTCGACACCCGGCCCGATGAAGCCACCGCCACCGCCGCCACAGGGAACGCCCGGTCCGCAGCAGTCGTCGAACAACAACACCGTCACGACCCCGCCGACCGGTACGCCTGACTGCTCAAGCCCGGCATCGACGGCGACGCCGACCTCATCGCAGTTCGGGATTGCTGGCCAAGTCGTCGATGGGTCAGGCACGGCCCTCTCGTGCGTGGTCGTAAAGGTTGGCGAGTACGGCGGCTCGATTTCGGGAGCCACGAACTCAGACGCATCTGGGGCGTTCAGAGTCTTCCTGAATGCGTCGTCAACGACTGCGACGGGAACGTTTGTCTTCGCGTCGTATGGCGAAGGTCACACCCAACAGGTGGTGCAGACCATGACGGCGACGGCGGGGCAACCCGTCACCCTGTCGTCGCCGGTGATCCTTCGGGCGAACGATTCGACGGTTACCGGTGCCATCTGGAGTGGCGCTCCGGCGACTCCGGCGTCCGGGGCGGTTGCATCGGTTGCGGTGGCGGTGACGCCTCCGGCCGGGTCGAACAGCACCTTAGCGATCCACGTCGCGGCAACCCCGGTTGCCTCGACAGGCACGTTCAGCCTTTCGCTGGCGAGCGGGAACTACTCGTACTTCGTGGCTTCGCAAGACAACGTGGGGACGTACGCCCACCGGTCGGCCACGGTTGCGATGACGCAGGTATTGCCATCGCCGTCGACAAATGCGCCGATTGATGTCGTCTTGCCGACGCTCGACGTGTCGGCGTCGCAGGCCTGCGATCAGCTTGGGGCGCCGTGCACGATCACCGTCTCCGGCAAGGCATGGACCTCGGCGGGTTCGGTGCACCTGGGTGTGGTCAACTCTGCAGGGAATTACCATTCGTTTGGCACCGTCACGCCCACGAATGGCGAATTCGCGAACCAGACGATAGTGTCCAGCGAACCGGTCTGGCCGGCAGGCACCTATACCATCGTGGCTGACCAAGGTAGCAGTGTCACAGCGCGCTACGTGAAGCTGAACTCGACGTTCGTAGTGACGCCTGCCTCTTCCTCGGCGTCATGCACGGTGTCCAACGTCACGGCGACGCCGTCCGCTTCCCAGATCATGCTCACGGGTGTCGTGACAAACGGAGCTGGCTCCTTCTTGGAGAACGCATGCGCGAAGGTCACGCGCCTAGACGCATTTGGCAAGGCGTCTGGTACCCCGGGATACGCGCTTACCGGTTCCAGCGGTGCGTTCGGCGTCATCATGGACGACGGGGCGGGTGACTTTGAGGTCTTGGTCACGAAGTCTGGCTACACCCCACAGGTCGTGCCGGTCGTGCATGCCGTTGCAAGCGTGGTGACGGACATCACGAGGATCATTCAGGGTCAGGTCATACCGTTGGCCCTGAACGACGCGTCCGTATCTGGGAACGTCACCAGCGGGAACTCGTCTGGCGCGGTTGGTTCGGGCATGAAGGTAGGCGTTGCGATGACTGCCTCGTTGACTACCGGAACCGGCAGTTACAGCCCGTACACGGTCTATGTCACGACTGCCCAGACCGGTACTTCCGGGGCGTACACCTTGGGGATTGCCAGCGCCGCGAGTGGCACCTACCGGATTGGGGCCTTCCAACTAGATATCGATGGCTACTCGATGCGCAGCTACGACGCACCTCTGGGGCCAGTCTCTGGATTCGTGACGCGCGCCATCACGTTGCCGACGCTGAGTGCTTCCGGGTCGTGTCCAACTGCTTCGCAGTCCTGCGTACTGACAGTATCTGGTGCCGGTTGGTACGGCACCCGTGATGTGAATGTGCATGGGGCGGGTTCGGGCTCTGGCGCTGACATCCAGTTCGGCTACGTCACCGCGACCACCGCCGGATTGATTGCCGGATCGCTGACCGGACCGAAGCCGCAGGTTGTCGGTGGGTACTCGATTATCGCGATGCAGGATGGGCCAAACGGGGAGTACGTGCAGGCAGCGCTTGGGGCGTCAACATTTTCTGTGTTGTCTATGCGGTCGCAGTCAGTTGTCGCGTCCGCGTCGCCAACCCCGGTGGCGACGACGGTACCTCCGGCATTACCGACTGCATTCGCGCCCGTCGAGGCGACCCCATCTACCTCGACCGGCACGCAGTTGCCCACCTCGGCGGTCCCGGCGACAGTGGTTCCTGCCGTGACGCCGACGGCGGTCACCTCGCCGACGCGGTGATTTAGGGAGGCGCGCCCCTGGGATCACTTCGCCATTGCGGCGAAGGAGGTGCCGGAGGCGTTCGCCTTGCGTGGACGGATCAGCCTCGCGTCAGGCGCAGGGTTCCTCCTGGCCGGTCCAGCGCCGGGGCTTCATGCCCGACGTGTCCTCGGCGAGGCGCAGGCGGGTCTTCTCCCAAAGCGTTGCCCAGTCGCGCCAGTCGTGCACCTCCGACGATGGGTCCTGGTGGCTGCGTGCGACGAACGACGGGAACCACGGTCGGCCGGTCGGTTGCCCGATTGGCTGGTAACGCAGGTCGAACGACCACCGCACGCCGTCGGACTTGTTGCTGAGTGACGAGTGCATGGTCAGGCGGTGCATCACAAGAATGCTGCCGCGCTTCATCGGGACCGGGAACCCTCCGGCACCGCGGATTTCATCTGGGATGCGCAAGTCGAACGACTGGTCAGGCTTGGATGGGCAGTGCAACAGCATCCCGCGCTTGTGGCTGCCGGGGACGACGCATAGGCATCCGTTCCCAACGGTGGCGTCGAGGACGGGGAACCAGACGGTGAGGATGTCGGTGTCGTCGATCTCGGGCAGGGCGACACCTTGGTCCTGGTGCCAGGCGACAGCGGCCATCATGGTGTTGCGCTTGGTCAGGTCGTCGCGAAGCATCGCCTCGGGGGGCTTGATGCGCACGTGCTGGATCGGGTTGGAGAGGATCTCGCCGCCGATCAGGCGTTCGATGACGTCCAGAAGGCGCGGGTGCCGGATCAGGTCGAAGACGGCGGGTCCGGCGTGCATGGATGCCTCGAGGGGTTCGTCGGTGCGGAATGGCCCGCCCAGGCAGATGTCGAACGGGCGGTAGCCGGGGTTTCCGGCGTCGTTGAGGATGCGGGCGAACCGTTGCGTGAATGGCAGGTCGGCGTACGTCGACGCGATGGTGCCGTCGGCGGCCCACTGGGTGGCGACACGATCAAGTTTCGCCTCGTATTCGGCGACGACTGGGTCGAGATCACGGATGGGATCGAAGACATCCTCGATGAGGAGGTAGCCCTCGTCGTGGAAGCGTTGGACGTCAACGCGCGGACCTGAGGCGATGACCATGAGGCGACCCTCCCTGTGGCGCCGTGTGCGTCGGCGCGCGTGGCCATCATAGCGCCGTGGGATGCAGGTGGAAAGTTGCCCACGACCCCTGTCCTGAGTTGCGGTGAGAGGGACCGTTCTGGGAGGGCCGGCAGGGTGTCGCCGGATCCAATGCAACGGGTTTCCCGAACGTGAGCCTCGATCGACAGGCATGGCTTGACAGGTCTTGCAATGGGGTCTGATGGGCCGGCTAGGGTGCTGGCTCTCCCGGGATGCGGCCAGTAAACCCCCGCCGGCGGTCCCAGGGTGCGGACACGGGCGGACACGGGCCTAATCCAGATAGTTCGTGAGTGGCCGTCGGGTGACGCGTACAGTCCGCACGGGATGTGGGGCGGCATTGTCTGGTCTGCCCGTTCGGCGATCCCGCTTGGAAGGGGGACAGTGTGGCGAATGGTGGATTGTGGCGCGGATGGGGCGTCGCCTTCGCGATGATCCTGCTGTCGGCGGTGCCCCTGGCGGCGGGAACGGTTCGACTCGTGTCTCTGGCCAACGGCGTGGAGGCTACCCCGGAAAACGTGCGGTTTGTGTCGTCGCCGGTGCCGGTGGTTTTGCACGTCGTCGGCGCAATGGTTCTCATGGTGCCGGGTGCTTTTCAGTTCGTGCCCGGATTGCGCCGACGCGCGATGGGGTGGCACCGCTGGATGGGACGCCTTGCCGTCGGCGCGGGGGTGGTCGTTGCCCTGTCCGGCCTCTGGATGGCGCAGTTCTACCGGTTGCCGATCCATGATGGTGCGCTGGTGTACGCGTTCCGACTGCTGTTTGGCGCGGGGATGACGTATGCGTTCGTGAAGGCGTTCGTCGCGGTGCGGCGTCGCGACATCGCCGGGCATCGGGCGTGGATGGTGCCGGGGTACGCCATCGGCGTCGGCGCAGGTACACAGGTCGTGACGCTTCTTGCGGGCGAGGTTGCCCTCGGGCCGCCGGACGCGATGGCACGGGGGTGGCTGATGGGCGGCGCGTGGGTGTTCAACGCCGCCATCGCGGAATGGATTGTGCGCCGGTCGCGGCGAGGCTAGGGCGGACTGACCCCCAGGCCCTACCCCGCCCCGGTTGCGAGGGGATTAGGGGGAGACGTAACGTCGCGGGCTCAGTGGAAGGGGCGGACCTCGACGGGTGCGCGGCAGGCAATCGTGGCCTTGCGCCCCCACTCCAGGGCTTCCTCGTCGCTTGAGACATCGAGGACCCAGAAGCCGGCCACGTGTTCGGCCCCTTTCATGTACGGCCCGTCGGTGACCATCACGTGCCCGTTGCCATCTGCAATCACAGACTTTGCAAGGGTGTACTTCTGCAGTCCGCCGACGAAGGTACGTACGCCCGCATCGACCATCGCATCGTTCAGTTCGTCGATGGCGCGATCCATTTCCGGGTCTTCGACAGCCATCGCGTCGAAGTCGTCAGGATGATGAATCGCGACCCAGTACTTGGCCATGGTGTTCTCCTTTCGGGTGTGACTGGCACAGGGATCGTGGTGCCATTCGCCTCGCGCACACCGACCAATCGAGGCGGTGGCGAGGGCCAGGTTGGTCTGCCCACGCCTACAACGATTGTCTGCCAG
>BJHB01000058.1:0-11785 GCA_014191415.1 Chloroflexota bacterium | reverse complement strand
CTTGTTGTCCATACATTGCGCGGAGGCAACCTGATCACCTTTCCAGCGCCTCCGCGTCGACAGCGCGACGGCACGGCCTTTCGCTCGACGTTTCTGTGGCCGGTTGCAATTGGTCGTGAGGTTCTTGCGAAGGCGCCGGTGCGATTGCTAGGCGCGGAAGGCGGCAGTTTCGACGGCGTGGGGTACGGAGTGGTGTATCCGGCACCGTTGCCTGACAACGCGGAACCGATCCTCCGGTCTGTGACCGTTCAGCTCGGTTCTGGAGTGGAGGAAACCGTCGCGGCGTATCGGGCGCAAGTCCACGACGGAACCTCGGCGGTGATTGGTTTTTCGAGGATCGGTCATGACCCGGGTGTTGGTGATGAGGCCGACCATGTTGCCATCAGGCGTTGGGTGACGCGGTTGGTGGAGTCGGTACCTCGCCGGATGCAGCCATCTGAAGAATTGGCAGTCTTGACGTCAGTCAGGCTCGTTCCATCTGGTGGATCGCTGGTGTTCGTCTCCAACCCGTCGCATACATCCACTGCCGGAGGGTTGACCATCCCTGATCCCGAGGCAATTGCTGCCTCGTACGGCCTGTCATTCCAGATCGAATTCTCGACCTCGGGCGCGTCGGCTTCGGTTTCCGGCAGGACGGTGCACGTGACATTGCCAGCGTTTGGCGCGATTGTCTTGCGACTATCGTGATCGTCGGCGTCGGGAGAATTGGGATGACTTCATCCCTATACTCTGGGCCGGAATGACCGGAAGCACGCACCAGCGACTTGCACGCATTGTTGTCAAGATCGGGACCGGGATCCTGACCGGCGGGGCGCGGACGCTTGATCACGCCCGGATGGCGGATGTGGCCCGTCAGATCGTTGAGGTAAGACAGTCCGGGGTAGAGGTCCTGCTTGTCTCCTCCGGGGCAATCGCTGCAGGGCGCGCGCACCTTGCACTTGATGGCTCAAGGCGAGACATTCCTGCCAAGCAGATGCTTGCGGCGATCGGGCAACACAGGTTGATGAATGTCTGGGACCGCATCTTCGCGGACCTTGGCGTGACAGTGGCACAGACCCTCCTGACCAAGGGGAACCTCCGAAGCCGGCCCGGATACCTGAATACCAGGAACACACTTCTCGGGCTAGTGGAGGTCGGGGTATTACCGATCATCAATGAGAACGACGTTGTTGCCAGCGACGAAATCCGGGTCGACGGGGATAACAGCCTTTTTGGCGACAACGACAATCTCGCGGCGATGGTGGCGAACCTCGCTGACGCGCAATTGCTCCTGAACCTGACCAACACCGGTGGTCTCTACACCGCTGATCCGCGGACAGATCCCGATGCACGCTTGGTACCCGAAGTCCTGCGAATCACCCGGTCGATCGAGGCGCTGGCGGGAGGTGCGGGGACCGATCAGGGCACGGGCGGCATGCGCACCAAGATCGAATCCGCGCGCCTGGCGACGGCATCTGGAGTGGATGTGGTGATTGCCCCGGGAATGGAACCTGACGTTCTCGTTCGGTTGGTTGCGGGTGAGGCAATTGGCACCAGGTTTCGTGCATCGAATGCGCATCAGGAGTCTAGGCAACGGTGGATCCTTTCGGCGCTTACCCGACGCGCCGCAGTCCATGTTGACCATGGTGCCGCCGATGCGTTGCGCCGGCGTGGACGCAGTCTCCTTGCGGCCGGTGTACTCAGGGTTGACGGCCGGTTCGGGCGTGGCGATCCACTCTCCGTAATTGACCCAGACGGGGACCGAATCGCTTGTGGCCTCGCGAATTACGCTTCGAGCGACGTTGCGCGGATCAAGGGCATGCACTCGGCGACGATTGCCGATGCACTTGGCTATGCATTTGGTGAGGAAGTAATCCACCGGAACAATCTTGTTTTGGTCGCGTCAAGAGATCGCCCGCAGGTATCGCACGGGTAGTTTCGCCTGACTTTCGGGTCCGCCGATAACAGTGTGGCCGCGGGTGCGACCACGCCCAACCGGGCCGCGTTCCATCCTCTGTCAGGTGCTGTCTTGCATGGCCAGTGAGCGCGTGGTTGTGTTGGTTCCAGTTGCCGTGGCGTAAGGCAACCATCGCGGTGGCTGCGAAGCACATTACAGTGCGTGGCATGGTCACTGGCGATACGATAGGGTCACTGCAATGCCGACCGGTCAGGCCCAGATGCGATCGGGCGCGATGCCCGACGACCGTCCCACTGAAAACCCGGTTGGACGTCGTGGTTCCACGCGTCGCATTCCGGCATCTGATCCCTTGCGGCCCGATCCGGCATCGGTTCGGTCTTCATCGACATTCACGCGAAGACCGAACGGCGGTGATGTGCCGGTGCGCGAGGTCGCGCCCCGGGTGCCTCGTCGGCTTCCAACTTCCCCGGGACGGGTCGCGTCGGAAGAAGATGACATAAGCCAGGCTGAATCTGGACCATTGTTTCCAGCCGGGAAAGTTACACGGGTCTCGGGTCGCGGGCGCAGTGGGGCAACGGATCGCGGGGACCAGAAGGAACGTCCACGAGGCGCGAATGGGCGACCGGGCTATCGGCCTTCGGTGCGCCAGATCCCGCTTGTGGCCATTCTGCTCGCGTTCATTGTTGGCGGGGTGATGGATGTTCGCTACGCCGAGATGGCCTTGCCGGGAGTGCGACTTGGCGATGTGGCCCTTGGTGGCATGGCGGCGTCTGAGGTTTCGCGGGTGGTAAACGACGCTGCGGTACCGCTCGTTACCGCACCGGTCACGTTTACGTACATGAACCGAGAGTGGCGGCCGTCGGCGCGCGAGATTGGGATGCGCGTTGGCATCGAGGAGATGCAAGCGCGGGCCATGGCGACTGGCAGGACGTGGGTCTGGCCATTGCGCTGGGTCCAAGTCATAGCCGTTCCGCTGTGGCGACCGGATGTAACGTTTCGGGCCGATATTGACCGTACGCAGCTTTCGGCGTATCTGGAGAAGCTCGCATTAGCGGTCAACCGGGCTCCAGTTGAGGCAACGTTGTCTATCAAGGCGGGGCAGATAATCCTGGCCCCCGCGGTCAACGGTGAGCGGATCGATGTCGAGGCCGCAACCCGTGCTGTCCGCTCACCCGCCACCTTGGCTGACCGTCAGGTCGTGGCGCTGCCGGTCGTGGTTGCACAACCTCGCACCTCACAGACGAGCATCGCCGAGGCTCAGCGGGTTGCTCAGAGGGTCATGGCCGGCCCACTCTTTGTACGTGCTGGTGAGCAGTCGTGGCCCCTTTCGCTTGCCCAACTTGAATCCATGCTCGAGTTCCGTCGCGAGGTCGGGGTTGATGGGGGCTACGACCGTCTGCTGGCGGGTCTGAATGAGGCGGATGTGGCAGCGTTCGTCAAGACAATCGCCCAACAGGTTGAGCGCGCACCGCAGGATGGGCAATTTCGCTGGGACGGCAAGGCGATCGTATTCACCAGGGACGGTCTAGATGGGTTACGCGTCGACCAGGCGGTGGCGGTTCGCACCATCATGCAGGCCGCATCGGAAGACAGTCGGGACGTTGTGATCCCGGTCACCATCGCCAGACCCACAGTCTCGAGTTCACGCCTTGCATCGATGGGTATCAAGGATCTTGTCGGCGTGGGTTCGTCCAAATACTCCGGATCGTCGCCCGAGCGCGCCAATAACGTCAAGGTGGCTGCCGGGAAGCTTCATCACACGCTGATCCAGCCAGGTGCGGTCTTCTCTTTTCTGGAAAGCCTTGGCCCGATCACGACCGAGAACGGCTACCTTGAGGGACTGACCATCCAAGGCGATGCGACAGTCCCGGGGATTGGTGGTGGGGTCTGTCAGATTTCAACCACCATGTTCCGTGCGGCGTTCTGGGGAGGCTTGCCAATCGTCGAGCGCCATCAGCATGCTTACCGCGTCACGTATTACGAACAGGATGGAAGCCCGGTCGGCTTCGATGCAGCGGTGTACGATCCCGGGGTTGACTTCCGGTTCAAGAACGACACAGGATCGCCGCTCCTCGTGCACGTTACCGTCGATGAGCAGACAAAGGTCGTCACGTTCAGGCTGTTCGGTGAAGTGACAGGGCGTGAGATCAAGCTGACGAGCTCACGGGCAAATGAACGCCCGGCACCTGATGCCGCTCCGGATGTGCCAGACCCCAAGCTCCCTCTCGGGCAACGAAAGCAGGCCGAATGGAAGGCCGATGGAGTTGACGCGGTTGTGCGTCGGATCGTCACGGTGAACGGTAAGCAAAGCCTGTCGGACAGTTTCTCGAGCCGTTATGCGCCTTGGCAGGAGAAGTGGGCCATTGGCACGGGCGCGGTGGGGCAAGGCACCCCACCGGCGGTTCGGGCGGCCGTTGCCCAAGGAGTTCTGGTTCCCGGTTCGCCCGGCCTGTTTGCCGCCCTGAAGACGGTCATCAGCCCGACGCCACCGTCGCCTGCGGTGGCCGAACCACCACCCGCACCGGTGGCTCCCAACCCCGCTCCGGTCTTTGTGAACGGTGCGCTTGCAGGTTCCGGAGCTCCTTCAAGTGCGACAGGAGCACCAGCATCTGTCCCCGAGACGCCAACTACTGTCAAACCGAGGACGTGACGGCAGGGCTTCCCGCATCTCCCGACAGCGGCACAGTCGCATGGGTGGGGTGCGCGCGCCGGGCCCAACCAGGTTTGCGTTGACGTTTGCGGTCCCGACAATTACTCCAAGTGATTGACTTGATCAAACCGCGGTGTTGTTGGGGCGGTTCACGCCTGTTGTGCGGTCGGTCGAATCGTCGTCAAGGTGATCGTTGCCGGCAAGGTGGATGCAAGAGGTGCATCCGGTGGCGTGCCGCCATTTCGCAGGTTCATTAGCGAACCGCGAACGCGCGAACGCATGCTCTCACCCTCTGCCGGTGCGGTCAGGATTCCTGCGATCGCGCCAGTGATTGCGCCGGCGAGCAGTCCGATGGCAAACGCGATCGCGTCCTCGATACCCGTTCTTCGCCGATAAATGCCGAGTTGTTCACCGGCAATGCGCACCGCTTCGGCCGCGTTTGACCATTCACGGTTCACCGGTCGCTGCATTGCCATGGTTGCGGATCCTACTTGGAGATGTGGAACGGGCAATTTGGGTGGAGCCGTTCAGGGTTCCAGTTGCTCGGTGGAATGCTGGCCAGGTGGAGACCGCGGACGGGCAATACCGGCACGCGTCACAACGAGTGGCTTGACGGAATGGTGCCATTCGTTGTTGTCCGGCATCGCTTTGCGGTGTCAACCCCTGCCGAAGAACCGCCGGGTCGACTGCGGGGCCACACGGTTCAACCAGTTCGACCCGGCGAGGAACGCAGCCATGCAGGCGTAGCCTTCGAGGAAGTGTATGTCTCCAATGACGGGGAACTTGGCGTTGGTCTGGTAGCCGATCAGGTTCCCTAGGGCAAATCCCAGGAATGCGACCGGGAAGTTTTCCAACCATCGTCGCGGTGTGGACCCGAACACACTGTGAAATGCGAAGAGCCCGAGCGCGATCATGACGAACGCCATGAGCCATGCGGGTGATACCCACGGGTACAACACATCCTGGATCCATCCCACGGATCCGGTAATGACGGTTGCGTCGACGATTTCTGGTGTCGAAGGCATTGTGGTCCCCGTGGTTCCTGACCGATTTTGGGAAGTGGCAGGCGCTCTTTGCACCCGAAACGCCCCAGGCAGGCTAGGCGCACCTCGTGCGATCACCTCGTGCACTGACGATAATGCGTCGGTTCCCTAACCGATTCCAAGATGTGGCACGACACCGCTTACGATGAACCCGATGGCTGTTCCGGCTGTCCATGCAATGGTGGCCATCAAGACGTAGGGACGCAACCACCGTCGGCGGTCGCTTGCAATGATGATCAAGGCAAATGGGAACATGCCGATCATTGGAAGGATGACAAGGAGGATGAGGTCGGTTGAAGGCGCTAGGTCCCAGAGGGTTCGCCCGGCTACGAGGAGGATCAGGGTTCCCACGTCGAGACCGCTGGCGAACCCGCATCCGAACCCGATGAAACCCGAGGCCACTCGGAGTTCCAATTGTGTGGACGGCTTTCGATGGGCAAGTGGCGGGCGCGGCTCAGACGTGTTTCCCGGCCACGCGCGATTGGAAATGCGGATCGCACTGATGATCCCGTGCGTGAACCTGTAGGCCAGGCCGATTCCACCGATCGTGGCGATCAGCCCGAGGATTGCCACGATGCGGGTCTCCGGAAACTCGAGACCCATCACGATGGTGGACATGCCAATTGCGGTACACACGAGGGCCAAGCCGAGACCGATGCTGGCCGATGTGAGTTCCAAGCGTCGGTCCTGCTTCGCGTCCCGCAGGCGCTGCTGAGGTCCAGGCGGACGGATCGGTGTCCGGGTGTTCGGCCCGATTGGACTGTCACCACTTGCCCTTGGGAGGGAAGGGAAATCGTCGATCATGCGAGTCGGGGCCGTTCGGTCGGGGTCATGTGCTTCAAGGGATGATCGGGTGGTTTCGGTGGGGAGCCCTTCGAACTCGGGCTACGTTTCGCCGACCCGGGAACGCCGTGTCCATTGTCGCGTTGAACGCTCACGCAGTCGGGGTGGGGACGGACGCACGTCCCGGCGAAAGGGCGCGGAGACGGCTGAGTGCCGCTGGGAGCACGCTCAACACGGAATCAATGTCTGCCGGTGACGACGTTCGTCCTAATGTGAGACGCAGGGAACCGCGCACCCAGTCTGATGGCAATCCGAGAGCAGAAATCACGTGCGATGGCTCGGTGGCTCCGGAAGTGCATGCGGAACCACTTGATGCGCCAATCTGCGCCATGTCAAGGCTCAGCAGGATGCTCTCGCCTTCGACTTGCCGGAACACAAAGCTGGCGTTGTTCGGAAGTCTTTCCGTTGGATGGCCGGTGAGACGGGCGTCTCCGATTGTCTCGAGCACTTTTTCAATGAGGTCGTCGCGGAGCGCTTGGACGTGGGAGATGGTCGCAAGACGTTCATTGACGGCGAGACGAAGTGCAGTGGCTAGCCCGACAATCCCGGACGTGTTCTCTGTGCCGCCCCGTCGGTTGCGTTCCTGAGCGCCTCCGCTCTGTTGCGGCTGCCAGCGGGTTCCGCCGCGCACGTAGAGCACTCCGGTGCCTTTTGGGCCGTAAAACTTGTGCGCGGAAAGCGAGAGGAGGTCAACTCCGAGGGCATTGACGTCGATGGGCAGCAAACCGGGCGCCTGAACTGCGTCTGTATGGAACGGTATCCGGGACGCGCGGGCTATTCGTGCAATCTCGGGGAGTGGCTGCACGGTCCCGATTTCGTTGTTCGCATACATCACGGAGATCAGGACGGTGTCGGGCCTGATTGCCTTGCGGACGTCGTCGGGACTGACCATGCCGTACCCGTCGACGGGTAGGTAGGTTGTCTCGAACCCGAATTGCTCAAGCCATTCGCAAGTGTGCAGGACTGCGTGATGCTCGATGGCCGTGGTGATGAGGTGCTTGCCCCGGTGCATCGACGCGAATGCGACGCCCTTGATGGCCGCATTGTCACTCTCGGTTCCACCGCTGGTGAAGATGACCTCGGACGCTCGGGCGTTCAGGTCGGCTGCGACCGAATCACGTGCAGCGTCAATCGCGTGCCGTGCGTTTCGGCCAGCATCGTAGATGCTGGAAGGATTGCCGGAGATGTCCGTCCAGTACGGTGCCATTGCTGCTAGGACCTCGGCACGAACAGGGGTGGTCGCGGCGTGATCGAGATATACGGCAGGCATCTGGGGCAATCCTCTAACTTGACAAACCTGATCCGAGTGTAACCTCCACACTGCGGCATGCGGTTGCGTTCACGCGTCGGCCAAGGCGCGAGGTGTCCCCCGCTTGGGGTTGCAATGGGGTGAGGGAGAAAGACGCTCCGGGATTGGAAACGGTAGACTTTGTGAATGACTGCACAAAGGGTTGACGGAGCACCCACCGCGTCGCTAGCATCGCCGTCACGCAATCGGCCGCACCGCGGAACCGTGGCGTTAAGATGATGGCGGCGGGATGTGGCTGGATGTTTCCGGTCAGGTCACGGCTGCAGTCCAGAGGGAGAACAGCAGGGTGGCCTTCGATTATGTGCCAATCCTGATTCAGATCCTTGTAGCGTTCGCGATCGCAATCGGGGTGATCGTAATCGCGAACTTCGTCGGATCCAAGCGTCCCACGGCTGCGAAACTTGCACCTTACGAGTGTGGGATGACGCCAGTCGGTCAGGCTTGGCGACGTTTCCCGATCAAGTTCTTCCTCACGGCGATGCTGTTTGTTCTGTTTGACGTTGAGGTGATCTTCTTCGTGCCGTGGACGGTCATTCTGCGCCACCTCCGGGTCGGTGGGATTGATTACGTCTTGTTTGCCCTTGGGGAGATGGCGGTCTTCGCCGGGTTCCTGCTACTTGGCTACGCCTACATCTGGAAAAAGCGCGCGTTGGAGTGGGAAGCATGACTGTTCCTTTCAGTCGCTGGATGCGTGCGTCGGAATCTCCTGAACAGCCCGGGGCCGTCCGTCCGCAGGCGCTAGATGCCGGCGGGTTCAGTGGTGCGTCGGGTGTGGCCCTCACCACAGTTGATCGGGCGGTTGGATGGGCGCGCGCCAACTCCATTTGGCCAATGCTGTTTGGCCTCGCGTGCTGTGCCATAGAGATGATGGCCATGAGTGCCGCAAAGCATGACGTGTCCCGATTTGGTGCTGAGGTGTTCCGGTCCTCCCCTCGACAGTCGGATCTCATGATCGTCGCCGGACGGCTTTCGAAGAAGATGGCCCCGGTGCTACGTCGCCTCTACGATCAGATGCCAGAGCCCAAGTGGGTACTGTCGATGGGTGCCTGCGCGTCATGTAGCGGTGTGTACAACAACTACGCGCTCGTTCAGGGGGTTGACCGGATCGTGCCGGTTGATGTGTACGTCCCTGGATGCCCGCCACGGCCCGAGGCAGTGATCGACGGCTTGATCAAACTTCAGGCAAAGATCGAGTACGACAAGCAGTTTGGCAAGCAGTTCGAACGGGCACCTGTGACGGTGAAGGCATAGCGGGAACGCCGCGTGGGGCTGACCCCACTTGATCGACGAGCAATCGCGCTCAGTGACGCCCACCTCACCAAGGGTTTCGATGCCGCCTGACAACTAGATGCTCCGCTCACGCAAGAAGGCAGACCGATGGTTCAGCAACCACCTTCCGAAGGCGCCACGCAGGCTGCCGATGAGACGCCTCCACCGCCGCCGACCGATATCGACTTGGTAATCCAACGATTTCCGGGTTCGTTGGTGCCGTCATGGAGGTATGCGGACCAGATGCCGACGGTTCGGGTCTTGCCGGAACACATTCGCGAGGCAATCTCATGGCTTCGGCGTGAGTGTGAGACGCGCTATGACATGCTGGTTGATGTCGGCGGTAGCCATTGGCCCGACCGCGACGAACCATTTGAGGTCACGTACATCCTTCATTCGATGTCCACCAATGCGCGCATCCGGGTCAAGTGCGCCGTTGCTCCTCATGGAAGCGAGTTGCCTGTCATTCCGTCGATTGCCCTGATCTGGTCAGCGGCGAACTGGCCGGAGCGAGAAATCTACGACATGTTTGGCGTTGAATTCACTGACCATCCAGACTTGCGTCGGATTCTCACCCCGAACGACTGGGAAGGTCATCCCCTTCGCAAGGACTTCCCTCTCGGCGAGGAACCGGTCGAGTTCTACCGTTCGGCGTCGTCCGGCGTCTGACAATCCGAGAGCGATCATGGAGCAACGACGATGGTGATGCTCGAGGAAACGCGTACCGAATCTGGCCGGATGGTCCTGAACATGGGACCTCAGCACCCGTCCACCCATGGTGTGCTGCGGCTTATGCTGGAACTTGAGGGTGAGAATGTCACCCAGTGCATTCCAGACATGGGGTATCTGCACACGGGCATCGAGAAGATGTCGGAGGCGCGCAATTATCATCAGGCCCTCGTCCTGACGGATCGTATTGACTACCTTTCGCCGATCACGAACAACTTGTCGTACATCATTGCTTGCGAAAAGCTGTTCGATGTCGGCGAGAAGGTTCCGGAACGCGCGCAGGTCGTGCGGGTCATGCTGTCCGAGTTGAGTAGGATTGCCAGCCATCTGATCTGGCTCGGTACCCATGCGCTCGACTTGGGCGCCATGACAATGTTCATGTACTGCTGGCGCGAGCGCGAACAGATCCTGGACATCATGGAGAACATCTCGGGTGTTCGGATGATGACGAGTTTCATGCGGATTGGTGGGCTTGTCGCTGATGTCCCCGACGACTTTGCCGCGTTGGTGGCGGACTTCGTGCAGGTCATGCCACGCAAGATCGACGAGTACGAGACGCTGCTCAGTCGCAATCCGATCTTCGTTGACCGCACGCGAGGGGTAGGTGTCATCACGCGTGATGGCGCGCTTGAATACGGGTTCACTGGTTCCTGCCTCCGAGCATCGGGTGTCGAGTTCGACGTGCGTGTGAACCTGCCCTACAGCGGCTATGAAACCTATGACTTTGATGTTGCCTGGAGCAAAGAAGGCGACGTCTACGCCCGGTACATGGTCCGGATGCGCGAAATGCGCGAATCAGTGCGCATCATCGAGCAAGGTGCGAAGCGATTGCTGTCGCTGAAAGGCGCACCGATCCGGCTTGATGATCCGAGGATCACATTCCCGAAGCGCGAGAAGATCCATTCCAGCATGGAGAGCCTTATCCACCACTTCAAGCTTGTGTCGGAGGGGCCCGTGCCCTTGCCCGGTGAAGCGTATGCCGCGGTGGAATCCCCACGTGGTGAGCAGGCGACATACATCATGAGTGACGGCAGCAACAAGCCCCATCGGGTGCGGTTCCGTGGACCGTCGTTCTACAACCTTCAGGTGTTGCAGCACACGATTGCCGGTGGCCTCGTTGCCGATGTTGTGGCGTGCATCGGAAGCATTGACATCGTCCTTGGGGAGATTGACCGCTGATGTCCCTCAGCCAAGCTGCTCGTGACCGAATCGTCAACGACTTCATTCCCCGCTATCCGAGCAAGCGGGCCGCGCTCATGCCGTCGCTCTGGCTCGCTCAGGAAGAGGCCGGATGGCTCGGATCGGAAGTCTTCGAGGAGGTCGGTGAACTGCTCGATCTCCATCCAACCGATGTGGCGTCGGTTGCCAGTTTCTACGTGATGTTTCACCGCCGGAAAATTGGTGACCGGTTGATCGAGGTTTGTGAGAACCCGTCCTGTTTCCTGAATGGTAGTGACCAGACGTACGCCCGGATTTGCGACCGTCTCGGACTTGAAGCCGGTCACGGAGGGCATGGAATGCAAACGACTCCTGACGGCAAGTTCAGTGTGAGGCCCACCGAGTGCCTGGCGGCGTGTGACTACGCTCCAGTCGTTCAAGTCGACCTACGGTTCTATGGCCCGGTGCATGAGGCAGATGTTGACGCATTCCTTGCAAACATGGAGGCGTTTTCAATCCAAGGCAAGCCGTCCGTTTCGATGGCAGATGGCCCCCAGGCGGTTCCGGTTGATGGCTGGGAGGCCCACGCACCGCCGGAACCGGGATCCGAGGCATGAGTCGGCGAGTTGCCGTTCAAGCTGACCTGATTTGCAGACTTGAAGTTTCCATCTCTCACGTCCGGCCCACGGGAATGCGCGGATGTGACCGCCGTCGACTGATCGAGGGAGTGCGTGAACCATGACCCAGATGCCACCCGCCGCTGACGCGCCCATCCAGCACGGTGCTGGTCAGCCTCTGCCATGGGAACCAGTCCTCATGACTGCTGTCGGTCGAGAAGGGGGACGCTTCCTGCCCGACTACTTGCTACGCGGCGGGTACCAGGGTCT
>BJHB01000057.1:0-11791 GCA_014191415.1 Chloroflexota bacterium | reverse complement strand
CCCGGACCCGTCTGATCCACCCAACTTGCAATCTACACGCCTTGACGTGATCGACCCTGATGCCTGAATTGCCTGAAGTCGAGACAATCTGCCGAACGCTCGCCCCCATGTTGGTCGGATCTGCATTCGCTCGCGCCGAGCTAGTCTGGCCAGGTTGCGTCGCAAACGGCAGCGCATCCGACTTCGAGACCTCATTGGCAGGTTCACTTTGCACTGGCATTTCCCGACGTGGCAAGTACCTGTTGATCGCCCTCAACCATTCCAAGTGGTTGGGGGTCCATCTCCGGATGACCGGTCGCTTCACCATGATGGATGGAGGCGCGGACCGCGACCGTCACTTGCGTGCCGTCCTGCACCTCAAGGACGGCCGCGAACTCCATTTCATCGATCAGCGGAAGTTCGGGCGTCTCGCTCTCGCGATCGGTGTCGACGGGCTACGACATTTCCTTCGGCGCCTTGGGCCGGAACCAGTGATTGACGATGCACGAACATCCCACCTTGAACCCGGACATGATGGCGATGGTGGGGGGCCCGGGTTCGAGCAAGTTCCAAACCCAGACTTCATGACATCGGCCAGCCTAGCGGCCCGGTTCTCCGGTCGGCGCGCACCAATCAAGTCGCTCCTTCTTGACCAGAAATCGGTGGCCGGCCTTGGGAACATCTACGTCGATGAGGCACTGTTCCGGGCGTGCATCCACCCATTGAGGTCCGCAGGAAGTCTCGGGGCCGACGAGATCGGAACTCTTTGCCAAGCGATCCACGACGCACTTGCCCAAGGGATCGAGAACCGCGGAACCACCCTCTCCGACTACCGCGATGCACTCGGTGAGAGTGGATCAAACCAGGCGAAATTGCTCGTTTTCCGACGGAACGGCAAGCCGTGCCCCGTCTGTGGCACCGACATCATCCGTCTCCGTGTCTCCGCGCGTGGCACGCACGTTTGCCCGCGTTGCCAAGTCGACCCCACTGATCTTTCTGCCCCTACGAACCCACCCAAACCAACTCGCACGCAGTAGGGCCCGGGAGACAATCCGGAATATCCCCGTACACTCTCGCTACATGTCCCTCGTATCCGCTTCAAATCTCGCGCGTGCCTATGGCGCCCAGGACATCTTCGCCGACGTCGGCTTCGAGATTCACGCACGTGAGCGCATTGCGCTTGTAGGCGTGAACGGAGCGGGCAAATCGACCCTCCTCCGGTTGCTCGCCCGGGCTGAACCCGTCGACCGCGGTGCGCTTTCGCTTCCACCTCGGGACCGTGTCGGATATCTGCCTCAGGAAGTCACGTTTGCCGAAGGGATGACCCTGCAAACGTACCTGGACGGGGCATTTGCCCACGTGCGCCAACTGGAAGCCGAACTCCGCAATCTTGAGGATGCGCTGGCATCACCACCGCCCGGTGTGACGATTGACGAACTGCTTACCCGACACTCCGACGTGTCGTTGGCTTTCGAGGCCGCTGACGGGTATGCGTACCAACACCGGGTCCATGAGACGATTGCTGGCCTCGGTATCCCGGAAGCCCACCTCGAACGAGAGGTGACGACGTTCAGCGGCGGTCAGCGAACCCGGGCAGCCCTTGCCCGACTGCTGCTGAGTGGAAGCGACCTCCTCCTCCTCGACGAACCCACGAACCATCTCGACGTTGACGCAACCGAATGGCTCGAGGGCTTCCTGACCGGAGTCAACGCGGCCGTCGTGGTCGTCTCTCACGACCGCTACTTCCTTGACGCCGTGGCAACCCGGACGTGGGAAATCGCCGACGGCAACTTTGAGACGTACACCGGTAACTACACCCAATTCGCCAGGCAGCGGGCCGAACGCGAAGCGCGAAAGCAACGCGACTTCGCTACCCAGCAGGCACACATAGCCCGCACCGAGGCGTTCATCCGGCGATATCGCGCCGGGGTCAAGGCTCGTCAGGCGCGCGGTCGCCAGAAGCAACTGGACCGACTTGGTCGCGTCGGCCCACCACGTACGCAGGGGCAAATGAACCTTGCGATCCGGGCAACCCTCCGGGCGGGAGACACCGTCCTCGCGTTCGAGAACCTCGGCATCGCCCCCGACGCACCCGTTGGGAACGGATTGCTCGGCCAAACACCGGGCATGCCTTTCGTTCACGAAACAAATGCACAGTCGCGTGCCTTGACCCCGTTGGTCCACGCACACGAGATCGAGGTAGCCCGGGGAGAGCGGGTGGCGGTTGTCGGCCCAAACGGAGCAGGGAAGACGACCCTCCTTCGGGTCATCATGGGAGAACTCGTTCCCGTTCGCGGCCGAGTGCACATTGGCTACGGAGTCCAAATCGCCTACTACGCCCAGGCTCACGAGCAACTTGATCCCAAGGGCACCGTGATGACCGAGGTCACCGACGGTCACGCCATGAGTGAAACCGAGGCACGCACCTATCTCGGACGCTTCCTCTTCACGGGCGATGACGTCTTCAAGGCGGTGCGAGCCCTCTCGGGAGGTGAACGTAGCCGACTCGCGCTGGCAAAACTCGCCCTCTCAACCGCCAATGTCCTGATCCTTGACGAACCGACGAACCACCTCGATATCTATTCGCGCGAGGCACTCGAAGGAGTTCTTGACCAGTTCGATGGGACCATCATTTTCGTGTCCCACGACCGTTTCTTGATTGATGGCCTCTCGTCCCAGATCTGGGAAGTCGCTGACGGAAAGCTCACTCTCCACCGCGGAACGTGGTCAGAAGTCCGCGCCGCGCGACACGACGTCGGGAGGCGCCCCGCTAAGCTGGACGACCGCAATGGCCTCGAAAACATGTCCAGCGTGCCCGAACCGGCCAGAAAACCCGCGCCAGCACAATCCCGGCCAACACCGGCTGCCAGACCAACGGCTAACCCCAGGGAATTTCGCGCCGCTCGCGAACGCTCAGAGAAACTTGGTCGTGAACTTGCGAAACTCGAGACAGACCTCCAGCTCCTTGATCAGGAAATCGACGCGTCTTCGCGTTCCGGGGACGGGGTGAAGCTCGTCGAACTCGGCGCCCGCCATGTCGTCATCAGTGAGCAGTTGAGGGCAACCGAGGAGCGATGGCTGGACGCGCAGGCAACCCTCGAGGCGCTTGAGTGCGTGACCGCAACATGATTTGCGATCACCGTCCTTCTTGACGCGGGATGCGGACGACGCTATCGTCACACCTGCCAATGGAAACTGAGAACGTCATTCTGATTGCCTTCACGCTGACCCTGCTGGGCAGTGTTGCCTCCTTTGTGAACGGATACCTCGGCGCGGGCCTCGCAGCCTTCGCCTGGCTGGTCCTGCTAGGTATCGTGCGCCAACCGGTGGCAGTCTCAGCGGAGGTCCTTCAGGTCACCGAAAACACCTGGGCACCTCATCTTCTTCTGCCTCTCGTACTGTTCCTTATCGTTTGGCAGGCACGTCTGCGTGGACGCATCGCTCCGCACATCGGCCTTCGTGACATCTTCGGCCGGCGGGGCTAGACGGTACCTCCCCACTGCTCTTGCCCCCGGGACCCACCGGGTCTGTATCCTATGACGGGCAATGCACGTGCTCGGTGAACGGCGTTGTTACGTCGACTACTGCACATGCATTCCTGATCTGATACTCGAACCGGAAGTGAGAACCGCGCGATCATGGCGAGCCTTGATACCTTGCGTACCCATCTGAGAGGCGTGACCGCCTTTCCGATCACGCCGTTCCATGCCAACCTTGACCTGAACCTCGACGGGCTCCGCCACAACGTTGACTGGATGATCCGGCACGGGATTGTGACCTTGGTCGCCGCCGGTGGGACCGGTGAGCTGTATTCCCTCACAACCGAGGAAACCGAAGCCGTTCACCGCACCGTCATCGAAGCGGCCGCCGGTCGCGCCGCTGTCATCTGCGGAGTTGGCGGGAAGCAACGCGAATCGCAACAACTCGCTGCAACCGCAGAAAAGGCGGGCGCAAGCGGGATCCTCATGCTCCCACCGGCGTACGGTCCCTCACCTGAGGATGGCCTGCTTGCCTTCTATGCGGGTATTGCGCAGTCGGTCCACATCGGGGTGCTGCCGTACGCGCGCGACTGGGCAGTCTTCACTCCCGAGATGGTCGAGAAGCTGGCTAACTCCTCGCCAAATGTCGTTGCCTTCAAGGATGGTTCGGCTGACTTGAGACTCTGGGCGCGCATTCGTGCACGTCTCGGGGACCGATTGGTGTGGGTTGGCGGGGTCGGCGACGACATGGTGCACACCTACTTCGCGGCAGGCGCCGAGGGCTTTACCTCGAGTGTTGCCAACTTCATGCCCTGGGTAAGCCAGGAGCTTTATGACACCGCCCATCGCGGAGACTTTGCAGCGACGAGGCGGATCTTCGACGACAAGGTCGCCGAGTTCTACGCAATTCGCGCACGTCGCCGGGGGTTTGAAGTGTCAAGCGTCAAGGCCGCAATGGAACTCTGCGGGTTGCCCGCGGGACCAGTCCGGCCACCACTCGGCGCCCTCGGGGCCGAGGAACACGCAATCATTGCTTCGGTAGTGGCACGGCTTGGGCTCGGGGCAAAGACCCCTTAGACACCATCTACGACACACCGGACCACGAACGCGCACCGAAACGTGATGCGAAGGCCCGAATGACTGACTGAGGGATAAAACGGCATGGCGCGATCATCAGGCACATTAGCGAGCAATCCAAACGCACATGGGTTCAGAGACCTCGTGTGGCAGGCATTCCACAAGCCTGGTTCACCTGCATTTGCGTTTACTTCTCGCATGACGTTCCTGATGATCAGCCTCTCTATCGGGGCGCTCATCGCCGAATCGATGCAACCCGATCCGGCCATGCAGCTCACGATCAATGTCGTAGAGACCACTCTCGTCGTGGTTTTCAGCGCCGAGTACCTGCTTCACCTCTGGGTCGCTGAAAACCGCCTCAAGTACGCGACCAGTTTCTGGGGAATTGTCGACCTGTTGGCCATACTCCCGGCGCTCTTGGCATTTCTACCGAATGCAGGGTTCCGGGTGGTGCGTACCTTGCGGGTGCTCCGGGTTCTGCGGATGCTCAAGTTGATGAAGCTTGCCGCCGATCAGGCACGGGCGAGTGCGAACCTCGCATCACGAGGCAAGCCATCTCTCTTCAATGATGCCCTCATCTATTTCATGGCGCTCTTCACCGTCCTGACGATCTCGGCAACCCTGGCGTACTTTGCGGAGGTCGACGAGACCGCCGAGGCGACGGCAACCACGTTCAACTCGATTCCCCAGGCGATGTGGTGGAGCATAGTCACCATCACGACCACTGGATACGGCGACATGGTCCCGTCAACGCTTCTCGGGCGTCTGATCGCGGTAGGGACAATGTTTTCCGGCCTTGCACTGTTCGGCATCCTCACAAGTGTGATCGGCCGTGCAGTTCTCACGACACTGTTCGGCCGCGAACCGGAGGCCGCTGTCGCTGAAGCCGAAGCCGAAGCCGACGAAAGCGATACGACTTCTGAGGCAGCCTTTTCACGGGTCTCAGCGCCGCCGCTCCCCTTGCGTGATTTGGCCATAGCGGTCGCGGCAGTCATTTCCGTCATCATGCTCGTAATTGAGACCGTGCCGGAAATATATGAGTCCGCGCCGAGCTTCTTCTACTACGGAGAGTTTGTTTTCGTAGGGATATTCACGGTCGAATATCTCTACAACATCGCCGTGGCGCCCTCGAAGCGCGAGTACCTGTTGAGTTTTGGCGGCCTTGTCGACCTGCTTTCAATCCTGCCTTCATACATGGGATTGATTGACGTTACTGGTCTGAAGGCATTCCGGGCGCTCCGGGTCCTGCGCGTGTTGCGGGTCCTCAAACTGATCAAGATTGCGCTTGCGCACCGTGCTTCACGGGTTGAGACCGGTGTCAAGAAGAACTCCTTCGTCGTCGACCTCCAGATCTACGCGATTGCGGTGACCTGTGCGGTCACGATCAGCGGAACTCTAGGGTATTACGCCGAAAAGGACGTCCCAGGCTCAGCCTTCACCAGCATTCCTGCGGGAATGTGGTGGGGCGTCGTGACAATGACCACGACAGGGTACGGCGACATGGTTGCCAAAGCTCCGATTATCGGGGATGACGGCAGTCCAATCCTCGGCGACGATGGCGAGCCAACGATGTCGGCCGATGTCCAGCCAGTGACTGTCGGAGGTCGCATCACCGCCGGCCTGACAATGTTCGCTGGCCTCGCATTGTTCGGTGTACTCAGTGCGGTCATCGGCAGTGCATTGATGAACTCGCTGTTCGGTGGTGATCCGGAACGGTCACCAGCCTAGCAGCGACGCCTGGAATCCCCGGTTCCGCCACCTGCAGGCGCTGGTCCTACAGCTTCCCGGTCAACTGCCTGACCGGGAAGCCGGCACGAAGGAAGGCTGGCCGTTACGCCGCCCGGTGCCACGCGGAGGTAAGCCCGGCCTTGCGCTCCGATGCCACCTGGCACGGCATGCAGTGAGTGGTATCCGGGATCGCTTCAAGCCTCTCCGGATCGATATCTTCTCCGCACGTGTCACAGACCCCATAGGAACCATCACGGAGCCTAGCCTCAACCTTCCGCACTTCCAGAAGGCGACGCTCGATGCGCGAACGCAGGATGTCGTCGGTTTCGAACCGCATCGATGACTGGGCGGCAGTCACCATGCTGTCAAAGTCCGAACCCGTCGGATCCTTGTCGGTTGCTGCCGCGGTCAATTGCTCGAGATCGGCGACGAGGCGCGAGCGCAGCGCGTCAATCAGCTCGAGTTCGTGCGGAAGGACCGCTGGACGGGCGCGCCTTTCCAAAGTGACCGATGCCGCGGGGACCGCTCGGTTGGTCACTGCGCGCCTTGGTGACTTGGTGGTAGTGGTTCGTACGGACATGGTCTGACTGCCCTTCTGTGGCCTCTTTGCCACATTTTGGTAAACGGCGCAGGAGCGTAAATCCTCTGCCATCACCACGGTCATCGTGGCGTCGGCACCTCCTCGCGCCCTGCCACCCACGGAGCTCCTCACTCTCAGGAACCGCTTGTTGTGTATACGCAGAAGCATCGCACTCGGATGCACACTGTCCATCGTGGTTTTCCCCCGAACACTCAGACCCGGTTGCCACAAGTGCCAGAACACGTAGAATCGGTCACATCTAGGGTTGGGGCACGGTAGCCAGTTCCCGGGGCTTGTGGGAACCTCCAAAAGGCACCTGCGCCGATGCACCGCGAAGGGGAGAACATTTTCGTCGATGGCAGAGAAGTTCTACCGCGATGTCCTGCTCAAGCCTCGTGCACGTGTCGCCCTCGCCCGAGGCGTTGACATCATGGCAAGCGTGTTGCGCGTGACCCTCGGACCAATGGCACGCGCCGTGGTCATGGCACCTGTGATCTCAACCCGTACCCCGGAGTTGCTGACGGATGCCGGCACAATTGCCCGCCGCATCATCGAGTTGCCTGACCCATACGAAAACATGGGCGCAATGCTCATCCGTCAGATGGCTTGGCAGGTCCGCGAGAAAGTCGGCAATGGGGCGGCAACGGCGGCAACGATCGCCCAGGCGCTCCTTCATGGTGCCAACAAACAGGCCGCTTCCGGCACCAACGTCATGATGATCCGGCGGGGCATCGAGAAGGGTCTTGCGGTGGCGATCGCTTCGCTGAAAGACCAGGCCGTCCCAATGGAATCGCCTGAGCAAATCGAGGCCCTATCAATCGCGGCGGCTGGTGGAGATCGGGAAATTGGCCGCTACGTGGCGGAAATGCTCGAGATCATCGGCACTGACGGAGTGCTCCTCGTCGAGGAGAGCACGACAATGAAGACCGACCGCGAATACATCGAGGGTTTGCAGTGGGATAGCGGATATGTCTCGGCTCACTTCTGCACCGACCTTGATCGTATGGAAGCGATCATCGAAAACCCGCTTGTCGTTGCAACTGATCTGAACATCGACCGCGCCGAACAGCTTCTTCCCCTGCTCGAAACCATCATCGCGCGAAAGCAGGCAGGTGAATCATTCGGCGGTCTGGTCCTGTTCGCCAACGAAATCTCGGGTTCAGCCCTGGGCCTCCTCGCGACAAACCACGAACGTGACGTCCTCCGGTGCATCGGCATCAAGGCACCCGGGGCCGGTGACCGCCGTGTGCGCATCCTGGAAGACATCGCCATCCTTTCCGGCGGCCGCCTGATTGCCGAGGACGCCGGTGACCAGATGGAGAGCGCCGCGTCGGTCAACATTGGCCGGGCACGACGTGTCTGGTGCAACCGGGACTTCTTCAGCATCATTGGAGGGTCGGGAGCACCGAACGCCGTCCGCGAGCGGATAGCCGAGATCAAGCGCCTCCTCCCAACTGCCGAGGGCGACTTCGAACGTGACAAGATGCGCGAACGCATGGGCAAGCTGTCCGGCGGTGTCGGCGTCCTGAAAGTGGGTGCTCCGAGCGAGCGAGAGCGTGAAACCCGCAAGCAGCGTGGCGAGGAGGCGATTGTCGCCGCGCGCGCCGCTGCCGAAGAGGGGGTTGTGCCTGGCGGAGGCGCCGCATATCTCGCATGTGTCCCCAGACTGCGGGAATTTGCGGATACCCTCAACCGGGATGAGGCGATCGGCGTCAAGGTCCTCATTGGTGCTTTGGAAGCACCGACGGAATGGATCATCCGGAACTCGGCCCGTGACCACCGCTCCATCCTGGCCCGCCTCCGAATGTCACCTCCGGGGCACGGATATGATGCGGTTGGTGACAGGATTGCCGACATGACCGAGGCAGGAATCCTCGATCCGCTGAAGGTTGTACGCGGTGCGCTGGAGTTCGCCGTGAGTGCCGGGTGCATGGCACTCACTACCGAGGCCCTTATCTTGACCGACAAATCCAGTCCTGCCGTCAACCCCTGATCCGACCCGATTGGGATGCTTGTCGTTCGGGGCATTACTAACCAAACCAATCATCTGGAAGCGCCCGTACACTAGCGCAAGAACTGCCTTCCATCCTTGCTCAGGGTTCCCAAATCTGCTCCCTGAGACACATCAATGAGCATTGATCTAATGAGTGCATCAGATTCGGACAAGATCATCGCCTTCCCGTTCTCCCGGGTGACCAGCGGGAACCCGACACCGTCGATCTCGGCGTCTCCAAAGTGGGAACTGATCGGCCCAGTCTGCGGTTGGGGCGGCACGGTCCTCGCCCTCATTGCCGTGACAACAGCGGCGGGCGATCATCTCTACGCGGGAACGACGGCAGGCTGCTTCCTATCCACGGATCACGGTGCTACGTGGGAAGCCCGCAACTTCGGCCTGACCAGTCCGTACATTCAGACGCTGGTTGCCTCACCCCAGTTCGCCAGGGACCACACCCTTTTTGCCGGAACGCTTGGCAGTGGCGTGATGCGCAGCACGAACGGCGGCATGACTTGGCAGCCTATTGACTTCTGGCAGGGTCCAACCGCCGTCACCGCCATCACCCTCTCAACCGAAGGTTCCGGCGAAACTATCGTCCTTGCAGGCACGGCAACCGGAGGCATTTTCCGCTCATCCAATGGTGGGCGCACCTTCTCAAGCTCGAACTTCGGTCTTGGAGACCTGGGTGTTCTGGCCATTGCCACCTCACCGTCATTTGAAACTGATGACATGGCGTTCGCACTGACAAGCACCGGACTCCACCGGTCGACGAACGGTGGCCGTGCATGGCGCGTGGTAGACCGCGGCCTCGAAACGGAAGCGGTCCAGGCGATCTCGCTTTCGCCGGCTTTTGGAGAGGACGGCATCGCGCTCCTCGCGACCGAAGATGCCGGCATCTTTCGATCGACCGACCGCGGGGTCTCATGGAAGGCCGCATCGGACGGTCTCACCAACCAGTCGATCAACGCAATCTGGATCAGCCCATCTTTCGCTACCGACAAGACGGTCTATGCCGGTTCCGCCGGAGACGGCCTCTTCCGGTCAACCGACGCCGGGCGCACGTGGTCCGCAGTCGATGGTGGCGCACTGAACAATCAGGCCATCATGGCCATATGCACCGATCAGTCGGCAAAGGCCGTGGTTGTCGGTCTTCACCAGTCGGGCATCTTCCGCTCAACTGATTCCGGCAATGCGTGGGAACCCTCTTCAACCGGCCTGATCGCACGGTCGATGTCAGGCGTGCTCATCTCGCCTGCCTTTGGCGACGATCACACACTCTTCGCCTCGGGCATCGAGGACGGCATCGTCAAGTCAACCGACGAGGGTGAAACATGGGAACCGGCCAACAACGGGCTCCCGGGCACCCAGATCCTGTCGCTGGCGATTTCACCCGATTACGCATCGGACGGCACCATCCTCGCGGTTCTCGCTGAGGGTATGTTCCGGTCAACCGACCGTGGCGCGTCTTGGGAAACTTCCGGACCCGAGGGGGTTGAAGACCCACGCATGGTGGCGTACTCCCGTAACGTTGTCGGCGGTGTTGCCGTCATCCTTGGTTCAGCGCGCGCGATGTATGTCTCCAAGGACGGCGGAGATACTTGGAGTGATGTTGCTTCGCCGGCTGATGATGACGAGATCGTCGCGGTAAGCATTTCCCCGAACTTCCTCCAGGACAATACCCTGCTCGTCTCGACATATTCGACGACCGGCGCGACCCGCCGTGACCGTGACCGTGCACCGGGTGCGCGCCAGCAGTTCCGGGCCGATACTCCACAGTCGACGATCACCGTCTGGCGAAGCACCGATGGGGGGGCACGATGGAACCCGGTCATCGATCAGATCACCAGCGCCCGATGGGTGACCACCGCATTCCCGCATGACTACCGCGGGGACCGCGAAACGGTTCGCAATGGGTTCTTCGTCGGGGTGGGAACCTTGGTCCAGCGGCCGATGTGGGGAGGACGGCAGTTGTGGATTGCCGAACGTGTCGGAAAACCGAATTCCGGTGTCCTCTCTCTGACCGTTTCGCCGGGAACAGTTTGGAACCGGTCGGTCTACGCATCCACCACGGACGGCATTTACCGTTCTGATGACGAGGGTCTCACCTGGCATGGCATGTCCGAAGGCTTGCACACCCCGACGGTTGTTTCCATTGCACTCGCCCCATCCTTTGATGACGACGGAGATGCGTTCGCGTTGACCCTCGGCGGGGCCCTGCATCGCCTGACTCACTCTGACGACTAACCCGACGCCGACAGCCCAGACGGTATCCGCATGACGACCAGAGTCACATCCGCCGACGGCGATCACACGCTTGCGATTTCCGTGGCCATGCCCTCCTTGGGTGAACAAGCCACCGAGGGCACACTGGTCAAGTGGTTGAAGTCCCCGGGTGACGCCGTTGCCGCCGGTGAACCTATTGCAGAAGTTGTCACCGACAAGGTGAGTGCCGAGGTAGCGTCACCGGTCACAGGGCGCCTTGGGTCGTTGCTCGTACCACCAGGCGTGACCGTGGCGACGGGTGCGACGATAGTCACGGTGGTCCCCTCAGTCGGACATAGTTCTACGGGGTCCGCAGGGTTACCCTCCGGTTCAACGGCCTCATCGGTACAGGTTGTTGAGGAACCTGCCAATACACTCACACGGATGTCTCCCCTTGTGCGCCGACTTGCGCAGGAAAACGGCATCGACTTGCGCCACGTGCCCGCCACGGGTCCTGGTGGGCGAGTGACGAAAGACGACATCCTTTCGTTCATCAGTACAAGGTCGCAAGCAACCACACTGGAAGACGCGCACGCCGCCCAAGCCGGGCGTGTCCCCGACATTGTTGACGTCTCCCATTCTTCACACGTGCCAAATCGCTCCCTGGACGCACCGGACGATCATTACGTACTGCCACCATCTGCGCTACGGCAGGCAATTGCCGCGCATCTCGTGCGCTCAGTTCGGACC
>BJHB01000056.1:0-11870 GCA_014191415.1 Chloroflexota bacterium | reverse complement strand
CTATGCCTTCGCGAATGTCGACTCAAGACCTCGGAGCAGCCGGTAGCAGGTCTCAGTCGCTGGAAGGGGCACCCCGCAGGTGCGGGCGCGGTCAATGAGCCCACCTACAAGTGTCTCTACCTCGGTCTGCCGTCCCGCGAGGACATCCTGCACCATTGAGGGGAACACCTTTTGACCAGTCGCAACCTGTGCTTCGCCCATGGCCCGGAGTCCCGCAAGTGCCACTTCATCAGGCGTTGAGAGCCACGTCCCGAACGACCATGGTGCGCCTGGGGGGTCGATGACTTTGGTGTCATCCCCGAACACGCCCAATGCTTGTGGAATTGCAAATACCTCGCGCATGAGCACGACAAATTGTTGTGCCAGATATGGATGCAGAGCCATTTCGGAATATGTGCAACGCGCAAGCGCGGTTACGAGTGATCCCGGAAGTAAAGCACAAAGCTTGTACCATTCAACTGCAGTTGCGTCAGCAACTGTCCACGACGGAAGTCCGGCAGCGCGGAAAAGCGCGGCCAATCGTGCGGTACGCGCACTGCTTCGCGGCCAGGCACCCGCCCGTTCACCAATCCACGTCGCACGGTTCATTGTCAGGGTCGCCTCGCCGTACACCATTCCCTGTCCGGCCACTACGGCGCACGCCCCGCCAATCACGCGCTCCGGTCCGAAAATATCGTCTAGCGTGTCGTTCTTTGCAAGGCCGTTCTGCAGTGAAAGGGCCGTCTCGATGTCTGCGCCGCGTAACGTCTCGGCGATCGCTGCACTGTCTCCCACCTTCGTTGTCAAGATAAGGTATTCGGCCGTGCCAATTTCTGCAGCTGAGGTCACCACCTTGATCTTGGCGGTCTCCTCGCGAAGCCCACGCACGCGCATTCCGCCACGCAGGGCATCAACGCGTGAAGGACGAGTGAGCACGCAGACGTCGGCCCCCGCCTGGGCCAGAAGGACGGCGTAGACCGTCCCCAATGCCCCGGCGCCGGCAATCACGAACCTCATCCGCTTCTCTCCCCTGCCAGTCGACGTGATTGCGAGTTCCTCAGAGGTTGACCCACTGTCCGCTGGCCGCCGACTCCTCGATGGCCTCCATCACGCGTTGGACCTCGAGGCCAATCTGGAAGTTCGGCAGCACGTCGGCGGGCACCTTTCCCTCGAGAATCGCGTTCGGGAAGACTTGCATCTGGGTCAGGCGGTGCTTCGGCTGGACCTTCAGCGTGCCCCACTGGTTGCGTGCGACCCATGCATCACCCAGGCAAACTTCAAGTTCGTCACCGTGCGAGTTGTTGTAGACCGCACCGCCCTTGAAGCCGCTCACTTCGACCCGTTGGAAGTTCCCGCGACCGGCATAGGTGCGGGAGGCTGACAGGTTGATGAGCGCGCCGCTTTCGAGCTCTCCGATGACCTGCACGTCATCGTCCACGTCAACCTTTGCCATCTGGTCAGTGCCTTCGACCCGTCGCTGGTGCACGAAGGTCTTGGTATGGGCCGTGAGCCGGCGGATCTTGCCTCCCCAGAGGTACGTCAGGGAGATCAGGTGCGATCCGAGGTCGCCAAGTGCGCCGCTACCCGCGATCGCCCGCTGGAACCGCCACCGCATGGGCATGTCCGTCAGGCCGAATCCTTGCCCGTAGTACCCGTTGATGTGCGTCAGTTGACCGAGGGCACCTTCGTCGATCAGTTCCTTCATCAGCCTGGCAGCCGGGACAAACCAATAGGAGAAGGGGACGAAGGTGATCACACCCCGTCGTGCGGCTTCGTTCGCCATCGCCTCGGCTTCGGCCACGCTCATTGCAAGGGGCTTCTCGCAGCAGACGTGCACTCCCGCTTGTAGGGCAGCCATGACCGCGTCGTAATGCGCCACGTGGGGTGTCCCGATCGTGACGGCGTCGACGGGGTGGTCACGCAACAGCGCCCGATAGTCTGTTCCGGAGACCGGAGCGTGTGCCAGGGTCGCGGCCTTCGCTGCCGTCGCCGCGTCCGTATCGGCACACCATGCAAAGTCGACGCGTCCATGCGCAAGCATCTGCGGAATGTGGACTGCCTGAACGATCCCGCCTGTCCCGATCACACCGATACGTACTCGTTCCATGGTGACATTCTCCCCATTTCGGGCCCGGACACGACCGTCCGAGCCGTCGCCTTTGAGGGTACTCCTGCGCCGATACACCCGGGTATAGTCGAAACTGAGGTCGGTACGGGACCCGCCACGTGCGGGGCCGTCGTGCCGCGCCAATTGGTGTTTGTTCAGGTCTTAGGAGGGGATGTACCAATGGTGTCTGCACATGAGGGGCGCCGTGTGGTGCCCGTGGCGCTTCAGCTCTATTCGCTCAGGTCGCTGATGGCCGATCCTGAGGGGTTCCGAGGGGCAATCCGGTCCGTCGGGGAGATGGGCTACGACGGCGTGCAATTCGCGAGCTACGGCGGGTTGTCAGCTCCGGAGATGCGTGCCCTCCTCGCAAGCGCCGGTGTTCGACCCGCCGGTACCCATACGAACATGAGCCTCCTTGAGGGCGAACTCGACCGTGAACTCGATTACAACGGCGAGATTGGAAATCACTGGATCTTCTGCCCGCACATTGCGCCCGACCGACGTGCCAACCTCGCCGGATGGAGAGAGGTTGCCACCTCCCTGAACCACATCGGCGAACGATGCCGCGACCGGGGTTTTGTGTTCGGATACCACAACCACGACTTCGAACTCGCCCCGATTTCGGACGCGCCCGACCGGACCGGTCTTGATGTCCTAATGGGAGAGACCGACCCGTCCCTGGTGGTCTTTGAACCTGATGTCTATTGGATTGCAAAGGGTGGTGCCGATCCGGTGGCCATCCTTCGGCAGTATGCCGGGCGGATCCCGATCATCCACTGCAAGGACATGACCCACGACGACCGGCGCACATATGCTCCCGTCGGTGCCGGGCGACTTGATTGGCCCTCCATCCTGGATGCCGCTGATGCCGGCGGGGTTGAGTGGCATTGTGTCGAACAGGATGCTGGCGATGCGCCAATGATCGACTGTGTCCGGACAAGCATCACCAACCTTCGTTCATGGGGCATGGGCGAGAAGGATCGTTGAGGTCAGTGACCCGATGACGACGCCATCTTCGCCGTTCAGCCTGTCGGGCGAGGTCGCCCTTGTGACCGGCGCCACTGGGGGTCTCGGCTCGGCGATTGCACGTGCCCTTGCGAGTGCCGGCGCCGACGTGGTGGTTGCCGACCATCCCTCGCGTCAGGCCGAGGCTGCGATGCTCGTGCATGAATTGACGCAAGGTGGTCGCCGGGCAGTTGCGGTTCCACTTGATGTCATGAACCTCTCGGGAATAGATGAGGCCTTTTCTCTTGCCGAGGAAGCCTTGGGTCCCGTGGGGATTGTCGTTGCGAACGCAGGTGTCAACATCAGGCGTCCGGCCCTTGAGGTGAGCGAAGCCGATTGGGACACGGTGCTTGACATCAACTTGAAGGGTGTCTTCTTTACTTGTCAGTCTGCCGGAAAACGAATGGTTCCCCGACAGCGCGGCGCCATCGTGGCAATCGCGTCACAACATGGTGTGGTTGCCACACCCAGGTCACCGGCCTATTGCGCCGCCAAGGCCGGTGTCGTCAATCTCGTCCGCGCGCTTGCCCTTGACTGGTCGCCCCGTGGAGTTCGCGTCAACGCCGTCGGGCCGACGTTCGTTGAGACCGGTCTCACCACTCACCTTCTTGGCGATGACAACATTCGCCAAGATATTGTCAATCGCATTCCGCTAGGCCGTCTAGGCACCCCCGAAGAAGTGGCCCATGCGGTTGTCTTCCTGGCCGGGCCCGGCGCAAGTCTCATCACCGGCACATGTCTCCTTGCCGATGGTGGGTGGACCGCAATCTGATCGCTTTTGCAAGAAGGACTTGAGCGCGGTTTCGCCGTACAATCGCGCTTCAGGTGCCGGATGCATCCGGTGGCCGAACGAGGAGGCGACACGATGGCGGTCGATCGGTCTGACCCTCAGGGTGTCGGCGGCGCGAAGCCCGTCCCCGATGCCCTACGCAGACTCCGAGCTGCCGGGCAGAGCATCTGGCTTGACACCATAAGTCGTGAGATTCTTCGTTCGGGAGAGTTGGCACGCCTCGTGCGCCTCGGCCTTGGTGGGGTCACATCGAATCCGACCATCTTCGAGAAGGCCATCGCCGTCGGTGATGCGTACCCCGAAGTTCCAGGCCTCCTGGCATCGGGACTGGATCCCGAGGCCGTCTTTGAACAGGTGGCCGTTGCCGATATCCGGGACGCTGCGGACCAGCTCCGCCCGACCTTCGATGCCCGTGCGGGGTCTGACGGGTTCGTGAGCCTTGAAGTGTCCCCGCGCTTGGCGAACGACACCGCCGGCACGATTGCCGCGGCCCGGCGCATCTGGCTTGCGGTCGACCGTCCCAACCTCATGATCAAGATCCCGGCCACGATTGCCGGCATCCCGGCAATTGCCGACACCGTCGCCAATGGCATCAATGTCAATGTCACTCTTCTGTTCAATGTCGAGCGGTACGTTGCGGTCGCGAATGCCTACCTGGATGGTCTTGAACGCTTTCGCCAGTCAGGGGGCGACCTCGCGCGCGTATCAACGGTCGCGAGTTTCTTCGTCAGTCGTGTCGACACCGCCGTTGATGGACGCCTTGCAGGCATACCCGGGACTGCAGATCTGATTGGGAAATCTGCAATTGCGAACGCGCGCATTGCTTACGCCCACTACCGGAACATCGCCTCAACGCCCCGGTGGCAGGCGTTGGCCGACCACGGCGCCCGGCCAATGCGCCTCTTGTGGGCAAGTACGAGCGTCAAGAACCCAGCATTACATCCAACCTACTACGTTGACGCACTCATAGGCCCGGATACGGTGAATACCGTGCCAGCGCCGACGCTTGATGCAATCTTTGCCGGGGTCGATGTGGCGCGGTCGATCGATGCGCCGGGGGAGATCGTGCAGGCCGAGACCCTCCTGCAGGAAGTCATGTCACACGGAATTGACCTCGATGCGCTGACTGATCGGTTGGAGCTTGACGGAGTCGCTGCGTTTGAGGCGTCCTATACGGCGATCATCGAAGCCCTCACGGCGCGACGAGCCTGACGCGAGCGGTCACTTCAGAGAGATCAGCACGGTTCCGACGAGGGCAAGGCCCACTCCCGTTTGCTGGAGGCCTCCAAGCCGTTCCAGCAGGACCAAGCGGGCGAGCACTACCGTGATGACCGGATACAGGGAACTGACCATCGAGGTCAGGCTGAGCAGCCCGGTGACGCTGGCTTCGCCGTAAAGAATATTGGCAAGCATGTCAAACATTCCGGTGATGAAAATGCCTACCATCACCCAAGCCGAGCGCGGTGAGAGTTGGCCAGGCTCGGGATGCGCCACGACTGTATGGCGGTCGCGCCAGGTCATGATGATCCATGCCGATCCAAGGGCTGTGACCGACGTGATCCGTTGCACCAACGCTGCTTCCAGAAGTCCTTCGGTGGCAGCGGTGTGGAACAGCGTGAAGAACGCCCCGAACCCAATAGCGGCGAGGATGGCGAGGATGATGCTTGCCCGGTGCGCCTGAACCTCTGCCGAGATCCGTTGATGCGGTTCCGGATTGGAGATGGAGGCCAGGACGACCCCGGCCATGGCGCAGAACATTCCAGCGAAACCGATCGTTCCGACCGCTTCACCGGCCAGTAGACCCGCCAAGACTGGCACCACGACGCCCGTGGCTGCAATCGGTGCCACGAGGCTGATGGTGCCTATCGAAAGCGCCTGGTAGAACGCCCCAAGGCCCGCGGCACCGGTAAGCCCCGCCCCGAAGGCGAAGATGGATGCCGTCTCGCTTGGGAACCCCTTGCCGGTCAAGGCGCAGGCACACACGATAGCCGCGAGACCGCACATCTGCGACACCGCAATCACCGTGATTGTGCGTAGTCGTCGCGAGAGATAGCCCCCAAGGAAGTCGGATAT
Source organism: Chloroflexota bacterium (assembly GCA_014191415.1). Taxonomy (GTDB): domain Bacteria; phylum Chloroflexota; class UBA11872; order UBA12225; family UBA12225; genus UBA12225. Next base: position 5,916 of record BJHB01000056.1, on the reverse strand, counting down.
TCCCCAGGCCAGCGCGGATGCCAATGCAAAAAGGAGGGCCGTCATCGGCCTTCTTCGGCAATCGCTACGGCAATCTCGGCCGCCAGACGTGCGTTCCGGCGAATGATTTCTAGGTTCACCCGGAGACTTTCGCCACCAGTTGCGGCATGGAAGTGACCCAGCAGGAACGGCGTGACCGCCTTGCCCCGGATGCCAAGGCGCGCAGCCTCTGCCAGGCCACTCGCGAGAGCTTCGTCGTGCACGGATGCGTCCAGTTCCGAACCTTCTGGCAGTGGGTTGGCGAGAACCAGGGCACCGTCCGCGCCGGCGACGCCAGTACGACGCAATGCCGTCCGGGCGTGGGCGACCCTCGCGACACTGGCTACATTATCAAGCGACCAGTCAACCGGGTAGCCGCTATCACGCCGGTAGAAGCCGGGGAACCGGTTCGTACGGTACCCGGCAACCGCGACATTCAGGCTTTCCAATCGCTCGAGTGTTGCACTGATGTCAAGCAATGATTTGACGCCTGCACAGACCACGACGATCGGGGCGCGAGCCAAGGTCGCCAGGTCGGCAGACTCGTCGAAACTCTCCCGGGCATCGCGATGCACACCCCCCAAGCCACCGGTCGCGAAGACGCTGATGCCCACGGCGGCGGCCAAAGCGGCCGTGCTTGCCACCGTTGTCGCACCGTCAATCCCGGTTCCCATGGCGATAGCCAGATCCCGGGCGCTGAGTTTCGAGATGCCGGGGTTCTGGGTCAGGATTGCCATTGCTTCGTCGTCTAAACCGATGGTCGGGAGACCCCGGATGACCGCCACGGTCGCTGGAACCGCCCCGGCATCGCGCACGATGGCATCGACTTCCCTGGCGAGTTCGATATTGGCCGGATAAGAGAGGCCATGCGCGAGCAATGTGCTCTCCAGCGCGACGACTGGGCGACCGGCATTGATCGCAACGCGGACCTCATCGGATAGGGTGATGGTGTTGGAATCGGGCATCCCGATATTCTAGGTGGCAGACCGCCAGATCCGTGCGGTCCCAGCGCCAACAGGTCCGCGTACATCACCCACGGCGTTCGTCCATCGTGGCGCTTTCGTCAATCCGCAGCGTGCTGGATTGCCCGTCGCCTTCAACGGACAGCGTTGCCATCGCCCCAAGTGGAAGTGTCCACTGATGGTCGGTGTGCCCGATCGGCCAACCGTAGACCACCGGGATCCCGAGGTCACCGAGCAGTTCGTCAAGAACATCAAAAAGTGTCAAGGATGACCGCGAATCCTTCACCGTCTCACATGTCGGTGATGATCCGAAAACGATCCCGCGGCACCCGTCGAAGGTGCCAGTCTGCCGGAGTTGTATGAGCATCCGGTCAATCCGGTATGGCGCTTCGTCGACGTCTTCCAGGATGATCAAGTTCCCGTCGCCCTGCAGTGCCCACGGCGTCCCGACCAGCGACGCGACCAACGCCAGGTTGCCGCCTGTCAGGCGACCGGTAGCGATGCCGGTCCGGGTGACGCGTGTCTGTCCCTGCCATCCGTCAGACTCGTCCGGCACTGGCAAGATCCCCAAAGGCTTATTATCGGTCCACATCCGGCGCAAACTGTCACGGCTTATGGCAGGCCCGTCAGCTTTCAGGAGGGCGGCCACCGGTCCATGCAATGTGATCCACCCGAGTTCGTGAGCGATGGCGAGGTGGAGTGCCGTGATGTCGCTGTACCCCGTGATCAGTTTTGGCCTTGCCATTCGCCGGACGCGTTCCCAGTCGATCAGTGGGAGAAGGCGGCCGGCACCGTACCCACCACGTGCGCACCAGATCGCGTCGGTCTCTGGGTCGCAAAGTGCCTCGGTGATCTTGGCGGCGCGCGCGGTATCGGTTTCGCCAGCCAAATAGCCCCGGCCACCAGGTACGAGATGACGGTTCGTGCCAATCAACCCCCATTCCCCGATGATCGTCGAGGCAGTGGCCAGGCTGTCTGGCGTGACCGGCCGACTTGGGGCCACGAAGGCGACCTGTGCGCCTTTACCGAGTGCGCGGGGCTTCACGGGCGATGTGGGCATGACTTCCCTCCCTACCATTGGGGCTTGACTGTGTTTTCGCGTCGTTGGCACGGTCCCATTCTGCATACTTCTGCGGGTATGGTCGCGCCGGACGTAACGGCGTGCCCGCATCTTCCGGCCGACCTGTTGGTTGCGCGTTAGACTTGGGGTTCAGGCAAGGGCGATGAACGAAGGCAACAAGGGTCACAGCGACGATCAGGATGCCGGTCGAACGGCCGACAGTGTGGAAGGGTGGTTGCGCGGTCTCGGTCAGCGCGGTCCTTCGCACGATGCCGTGAACGACCGTCCACGCCGATCACCAGGGATTGGTGCGAGACGCGCCTCTGGCGACGATGAGGCCGAGGCGTTCTTGCGGGCAGTTCGTCGCTTGGCATCGTCGCCACAGGGACAGCAAGCCCTAGCCGCACGTCTGTCAGGCGACGATCCCGGGTCGTCTGACCCGGAACTCAACGCGTTGGCGCAGGTGTTTGCCTCGCTCGGCCGCGAGTTGGGGCGTCAAGGCGGGGAACCAGGTTCCACTGGCGTGCTTGACCGTCCAGACATCCTGGACCAGATAACCCCATTGCTCGCCGATGGCGGTGGCGGAGGCGGAGACGACTTCCTCGACGACGACGAGGATGACGGTGATGGCGACGACGATGATGAGCCATGGCCATCCGCGTTTGTCGGATACCGGACCGGCGTGGTTGACAACGTCGACCTTGGGAACTGTCGCGACGGGTGCTGCACGGCTCTGTTTGTCGATCATCCCGGAGTGCGTGCGGCGGTCTGGTTCCCTACCGACCACGCCGCGGGCCTCGCCACGGCAATTGGTGAACACCTGAACCGTAGCCGCGGGGAAGATGCCGTCCTCAGCGTCCTGCCATTCGGTGCCGGCGCGGCGCCACCGCGGGGAATCGTCCAGGCGACAATCCAGTTCTTCACTGACGATATCCATCTCGACCCTGTCGAGCATGAGACCGACCGAGCCCAAGGTGGCGTGGTGAGGTTCCTTGCGTACGATCAGGGGCTTGGACATGGCGGGCCCCCGCTCGTGGACATTCTTCTGGATGCGTCTCAGGCGAAAGCCATCAGGAAGGGTCTGCGCCGGGTCTCCCGGAATGCTCCGCGTGGCGGGCACGATCAGGGAATGCACGAGTGACGTTGGTGACGCGCCCGGGAACATCCCGGGTCGTCACATGAGGCGTCGTGAAGCCGTCACCAACAGGACCATTCCCAGGGTCCATGTTGCAAGGGCGGCGCTGCCCACCAAGTGCCCGACCTCCTCTGGCCGGGGTTCTACAACCACATCCTCGGCAATTGCCTCATAGAGCGTGTCCCAGTCTCGGGCAGTGGGATTTGTGATTGCCCGTCCCTGCGTCTGGCGCGAAATCTGCATCAGCACGTCGGGGTTGAATGGTGCTGGAGTTGCGCCAACTGTCGCTGACGTCGTCGCCCCCCGCGGACCGACGGCCACCGTGTGGACCGGTATTCCTGCCTCTTCGATCGCCGCGACCGCCATTCCGAGCGGTCGTCCCCCGGTTTGGTCACCGGTCGATATCAGGATGATCGCTCCGGGGACCCGCTTGCCTGGCCCGGCATCCGACGCGGGGATGGCCGCCAACGCCACCGCGAGGGCATCCCCGGGGGCGGCCCCGGTGACGCTCCGAACCGCCTGCAACGCTGCCGACACGGCGCCATGGTCGTAGGTGGGGTTCGCAACCACGTAGGCGGCCGGTCCGTACGCCACGCCTCCCATTTGCAGGCGTTCCGGTGCGCGGTCGATCGCGTTCTGGACGATGCGACGCGCGGATTGCAGCCTGGTTGGCGACACGTCGGTGGCGCGCATCGCTTCGGACACGTCGAGGATCACCATCACCGTTGCCCGGTCACGTGGCATCGGGTGCGTCCAGACTGGCCTCGCAAACGCGATTGCCAGGCCGGTAAGGCTTGCGAGTGTCAGGAAAGAGGCAGCACCCCGGCGCCAGCGTCCTGATCGCCGTGGGGGCGAATGCGTCGCAATCCGGAAAAGATCCGCTGACCGTTTCCTGGATAGCCTCGTCATGCCCCATGCGAGGAGGATCAAGGGGACCGCAAGGACACCCCAGAGGAGTTCCGGTTGCCGCCATTCAATCCCGTACGCCTCAAAGGCATCGCGGAGACCGGTTGCCGAACCTAGCAAGTCGCCTATGTTCACCGAGCACCCGCTCCGAAGGGTGTCGCTTGCCCAGGTCGCGGCGACCGGTCAAGCCACCACGAGGCGAGGATTGAGGCCAAGGTGAGGGTCACTAGCGAAGCGATGGCGAAGTACTGCCCGATGTCATAGCGTTCCCAGTCCCACCCCAGGGCCCGGCCAAGGTCCCCGTAGATGCGGTTCAGTTCGCCCGCGCCGGGTGCGAAGTAGTACTGGCCACCAGTCTGCGCGGCGATTTCCTGAAGCAGCGTCTCGTCAACACCATTTCCGCGATTTCCACCACCGAACGGGTTTCCGCGTCCGCCCATCCCAATGGTGAAGACCGGGACACCCGATGTCCTCGCGTCGGACGCCGCCGCGTGCGGGTCTGGCCCCTCGGTGTTCTGCCCATCCGTGAGGAGAAGGACAACCGCAGGTGGAATTGGCGGTGCGGCCAATGGCGTTCCGTCGGGTTTGACCCCGCCCTGAACGTCCGTGCTGCTCGGTTGCGTCAATGGTGCCTCGGACGGGGTTGCGAAGGTCTCCGGTGGCAGTGACGCCAACGCAACCTGAAGTCCGTCACCGATCGCAGTCCCCCCATCTGGTTGGAGCTGGTCAATCGCGGACCGCACTAGGCGCATGTCCTCGGTAACGGGTTGGACAAGCGATGCCTGCGAGGAAAATGAGACCACTCCCACCCGGAACCCGGCAGGGAGGGTATTGACGAAGCCCCTTGCAGCTGACTTGGCTGCCTCCAGCCTGGTGGGAAAAACATCCCTACCCGTCATGCTTCCAGAAACATCCAGAACCAGTACTATTGTAGTGCGTTCCCGGGGAATCGGTGTCCGAAGTGCCGGGCGCGCGATTGCCACCGCTGCCAAGGCCAGAGCGGCCACGGTCAGGACTGCTGGCACGTGCCGGCGCCCTGCGGTCGATGGACGGGTCGCCATCGCCGCTCTCAGCAGCGACACATCCGGGAACGGCACGGCGTCGCGGGCACGCCTGGTTTGGGACCACGCATACGCGGCAAGCAGAACCGCGCCTCCGGCAATCCACCACAGGACCGTTGATACCGCGAATTCCACGCTCTTCCGACGCCCTTCGCCTAACCGGCTGCCATCCGCGTGCGACGCAGGCCGGTTGCCATGCGACGTCTTGTCTCGAGCAACCGGACGAGTGACGGAACCACTGCTTCACTGGTATCAAGCGGCCACAAGAGGCCACCAGCGCGGGTGAAAATCCGGAGCAGTGACCGTTGGCGCGCCGTCCCCTGGGTGGTGAATGCCTCTCGGATTCCCGGTTGGCTCGTATCCACGGTCAGTTGCTCGCCCGTCTCCAGATCCTCGAAGGTCACTACCCCGGCGTCGGGCATGGCGAGTTCGCGTTGGTCGTGCACCCACACGCCAACGACGTCGTGACGGGCGGCCAGTCCGCGGAGGCTTCGCGCCCACTGGTCGTCGGCCCCGGGCCCTCCGCCGCCAGTGGAAATATCCAGGAAATCAGACACGACCACTACCATTGATCTTTGCGTCACTGTCGCGAACGACTGGTCGAGCAACGTGGCCAGGTTGGTCACAGGGTGACGTGCGTCCGGGGTATTCCGGTGACCGGGGGTCCTAAGCAACCCGCGTGCAATCGCCACCGCGCGTTGCAGGATGCGGAGTGCGTGGGTCCGGCCCGCGCCAGCACTGACGCGCGTTGCGGGACGGCGGTGCACCCGTGGT
>BJHB01000055.1:0-11915 GCA_014191415.1 Chloroflexota bacterium | reverse complement strand
ATGGTTGCCGGGGATGCAGTCTGGGTGGTGACGGCGAACGCAAGGGGCGAGCCATTGGTGCGTGTCCGGACGGGGGTGGGCACGATGTTTCCGGACGGGGACTCACCGACCTCGGCGCCATTGAGGGTGACGGAGGTGTCACCGGGGGCAAGGATTCGCAAGTAGATGGTTGCGACGGTGGCCGGACCGGATGCGGGGGTGAGGTCAAGGCGTCGCCCACTCACGGTGAGGTCGATGGTTCCGGTGACCGTGATGCCAGAGACCGCTTCCATATAAGACGCCGACGCGGTGGCCATATGGGGGGTGCCGAGGATGCTGTCGGTCAGATCCGGGGTGAAGGTTCCGGTCGCCACGAATGGCGGTGGTGCGCTTCCGTTGATCGGCGGTCCGGTGACAAGCCCGAGTTTGGCGGGATCGAACGAGAGGACCGTCCGGACAGTGCGGGCATTGCGGAGGATTGTGGTTGGGTTCAGTGTCACGCGGACTGGAATGACATCACCGATACGCCTGACGGTCCCGGCGGGGGGTGTTGCGGGAATGAGGGCGACACCGGTGGCGGTGGTGGCGACGTTGATGGTGGCTTTCTGGACAGGACCGAGGACGTTGATGCCGGCATCGTCAGCATCGACCAACGCGACCATGCTGAACCGACCATCATCGCCGGATGAATCCCGCAGGGAGATGTCTATCGAGGTGGTGTCGTTGCGGAGGACCCGGACGAAGAACCGGCCAAGTGGGGTCGGGGTGCCGGGTGAGAGAGTGACTGGGGTCGATGGTGTGCCTGGATCGGGAAGGTTCACGCCGGCGTCGACGTTGACCTGTGACACGACGGTTGCGCCGGAGCCCGCTTGGGTGAAAGAGTTCCGGAGAACGGTTGCGTTGACGCCAAATGCACCACTGGCAGCCGATACCGGACGCGAGGCGGGATCACCGGCGATAAGTGGGGTTGGGTCGGAAGGTCCGGTGATCAATTGGAGGTCGGAGGCCGGGAAGTCGGCGTATGCCTGGATGGCATTGATATCGAGGGTCCGGGTGGTGGTGAGTGCGACCTCCACCTGGACAACGTCACCGACGCGGAAGGTGGAGGTGGCGGCACTGAGGTTGGTGGCTACCAGTTTCATGGTGACCGGACAGTCGGTCGTGGGTGCGTTGACGGCCGTGGCACACGTGGTGGGGTTGGCAGTGGTGATTGCGGCCGAACGTGCGCGCCACGTCCAGGAGTTGCGCGCCAGGGTGGGGGTCGGGGACGCCGGCGTAACGGTGATGGTGGGTTGGGGTGGAGGGCTTTCGGCATGCGTGGTTAATGTCCCGATGGCCAGTACGGCCATGAGGCTGATCACCACCGCCCCGATTTCTTGCCGGATCCGCTTCACCCGTGCCTCCAGACCGACTGCCTGCGCACTCCGGTTCACTGAACCGGGAGGAACCATTGTGTGAGACCGCCCCCCAATGGGTTCAGTGATCGGGGCTTCCCCAGGAGATCACTACTATCGTCAACGTTTCTAGATAGTGATTGTTGGGAATTTCCAAAAAATCATTACCATGAAGAAAAATCACGAAGCCTAGCTCCTGATGTGGATTCCGTACGCGCATTTCACATCATTGTCAACGTGGATGCCCGAGGTACTGATTGCTGACGATGGCCGTCCGCACCCGCGCACTTGTGCAGGGGTCTGGCCCGCACCCCCGGCCCCTCCCCCGCCTCCCACGTTGCGACGGGAGAGAAGGTGCTAGCGGCCTGTTTGAGTGTACAACACGTTGGGTGGGTGTGTCAAACAGCCATCCGTTGGCACGCGACTTTCCCAAATCCTTCCGCCGGGTTGACAGAAGCTGGTACGCCGGGTACGAAAAAGGGGCGGTGGCGCAGGCAAACTGCGCCACCGCCCCGGGGGAACCGGGTTACCCGACGTGCACGAATGGGCGCAGGGTGCGGTCGTCCTCGTGGGCGCGGAGGACTTCGCGGGTCATCGGGGCAGTCTCGCCCTTGCCGAACATGACGAAACTCACCGCGTGGGAAAGTGGGGAGCCTTCGGTCCATTCCATGTACGCGTGCGGGATCACCCCGCCAATGTCCCGGATCCACAGGAGGACGGCCGCGATCGCGTTCGGGATGGTGGTGGCGCGCACCCGCAGGATGTTGTGGTTCCCCACCCGGTGGCCGGTGACGATCAGTTCCGCGGAGAACTCCGAGGAGTCTGGTACGTAGACCTCGAGGAAGATGATGGGGTCGTGCGCCGGGATGTTGTGGACGGCACGTTCCTCGGCTTCCTTGCGGTCCAGGGACTCGACCGCTTCGCCTTCCGGCCGGTTGCAGACGAGACGGATCGTGCCGTGGGTTCGCGAGTGGTCGATGATCGCAAGCGCCTCGTCGTCGGCGATGATGCGGTCGGCCCGGAGTTCGGTCGACCGGAAGATGCGCGAGATGATCGAGGTGGTAATGATGGAAAGAATGAAGAACGCCGCGATCTCGAGGCCATCCGGTCGTTCGCGGATGTTCATGGCAAGGGTGTAGAAGAAGACCACGGTGATGGCGCCGAAGGTCCACATGAGGGTGGTTCGACCCTCCCGCCAGTAGGACAGGGTCACGGCAAATGCACCCGAGGCGATCAGGGCGAGGACCCCGGTGGCGTAGGCGCCGCCCTGCGCATCGACATCCGCCTGGAACCAGACCGTCACGGCGACGGCGATTGCGACGAGGACGAGGACAAGTGGTCGGGTGGCGGCAATCCAGTCCGGAGCCATCCCGAACTTGGGCAGGTAACTCGGGATCAGGTTGAGCAATCCGGCAAGCGCTGATGCGCCGGCGAACCAGAGGATGGCGATCGTCGAGATGTCGTAGATCGTTCCGAAGACCGGTCCGAGGAACTCGTAGGCCAGGTAGGCGAGCGCGCGTCCGTTGGCCTTGCCTCCCGGTTGGAATGCTTCAACAGGGATCAAGGTGGTGGTGACGATGCTGCTTCCCAAAAGGTAGACGCTCATGATGATGGCGGAGGTGGTGAGCAGATCGCGGGCATTGCGGATGCGTCCCGCCGGACGTTCGCGGTCATCGCCATCATCCCCCTTGATCTGGGGCATGACCGCAACGCCGGTCTCGAAGCCTGAGAGGCCGAGGGCGAGTTTCGGGAAGATCAGGGCGCCGGCCAGGGCCATGTTGAATGGATTTCCGAACTCCTGGAAGAGGGACAGTTGCCATTCGAACAGGATGTCTGGTTTGCTGACGATCTCCGCGAGGCCGATGGCGATGACCACGGCATTGAGGAGCAGGTAAACGATTACCAGTCCGACGGCGAGATCGATGGCCTCCCTGAAGCCCTTGAGGAAGACGGCACCGAGGGCGGCGATGAGGACGAGGGTGATCTCGACCTTGAAATGGTGGACGGTCGCCGGGAACAGGGGGTTCTCGATGATGTGGGCGGTGGCGTCGGCGGCGGAAAGGGTGACGGTGATGATGAAGTCGGTGGCGGCGAACCCGAGAAGGATCAGGATGAAGGTCTTGCCTTGCCACCGTGGCAGGAGGCCCCGGAGCATCTGGATGGATCCCTCGCCGTGGGGGCTTTCAAGGGCCACCTTCCGGTAGATGGGCAAGGCCCCGAACAGCGTCACGAGGATGAGGATGGCCGTCGCGACCGGTGCGAGGGCTCCGGCGGCAAGGAAGGCGATGCCGGGTTGGTAGCCGAGGGTTGAGAAGTAGTCGACGCCGGTCAGGCACATGACCTTCAACCAGGAATGGGCCTGATGGTGCTTGGTGTGACCCCCGTGCGTCTCCGCGTCGACGAGGACGCCGACGTCGATGGCGGAACCGGATTCTCCGGGAGGTGCCGGGACGGGATCAAGGAGCGCGAGATGCGGTGCGCCAAACCCTTCTGGTGGGGCATCCTGGGTGGTGCCGGGGTCGGTGAGGAGCCACTTGCCGAACGACCGGACAAACCGGGGCATACCGGTCCGTGCGGAGGTGTGGTGTTCTGGCGGTGGTGCGTAGGCATGGAGTTCATGCCTGACGGGCAACGGTGGCGTCGGCGCCTCAGCCGAGTTCGACCCTGAATGGCGGTCCTGACTCTGGCCGGCTGGGTCATCTCGGCGAACGTTCGTCGATACGGTCACGGCGGCACTCCTGATCCGGTGCGTCGTCGTTGTGTCGCTGGGAACCTCGCTTCGCACCGGCCCCGGGGGTTCCCACGGGATGTTTCAGGGGGAGGGTTCCATACCCATGCCTCTTCGGGCTATGCATCGTATGGGATCGTAACGGGATGGCCCGGATCGGTAATGCACCGGGATGGCCCGGATCAGCAACGGCCGTGGCCGAAGTGACGCCATGCCGGGTTACCGGGGGGTGTGGGGTTGCGTCGCCACGATGCCGATGGGTGCAATCCGTGGCACGGATGCACCCACCGGATGGCTAGCCGACGTGGACGTGGGGGCGACGCATGGGAACCGTCTCGGCCTCGCGCAGGATCTCGCGGGTGATCGGTGCGGTCTCACCCTCTCCGAAGAACAGGAAGCGGGCGGCGTGGGTCAGGGGATGTCCCTCTGTCCACGAGAGGTACGCGTGCGGGGTGATGTTGTAGGTGTCGCGGATCCACAGGAGGACGGCGGCAATGGTGTTCGGGATCGTGGTTGCCTCGACCCGCAGGACCGCATTCTCCCCGATTCGGTGGCCCCGGATGATGAGGCCATCGGAAATGAAGTCCGAGGTGTCCCCGACGATGATCTCCAGGAAACAGAACTTGTGTTCACGCGCGATGTTCTCGTCATCGAGCATCGCGGCCCGCTTCTCGTCATACATGTGAGCGTTTTCGCCACGGGGCCGGTCGCAGATGAGGTGGATAAGTTCACGGCGTGGCGAACCCTGACGCTGGTTGGGGTCGCTCTCCCGGTATTCCTCGATGATCTTCATCGCCTCTGTGTCGGCGGTGATGGTGGAGATGCTGGTCCGGAGTTCGGTGGAGCGCCACGCGCGGGAGAGCATCGAGACCGCGATGATGGATCCGATGAAGACGCTGGCAATCTTCACGCCGTCGGGGCGTTCGAGGACATTGACGACGAGGGTATAGATGAATACGAAGGTGATGAACGAGAAGAACCACACCATCACCTTGCGCCCTTCCTCGCGGTACTTGAGGGTCACCGCAAAGGCGCCGGACATCATGAGGACGAGGACACCGGTGGCATATGCTCCACCCTGGGCATCGACATCGGCATCGAAGAGGATGGTCACCAGGAACGAGATCGCGGTGAGGACGAGGACAAGTGGACGGGTGGAGGCGATGAACTGGGGTGCCATGCCGTACTTGGGCAGGTAGTTCGGGATGAGGTTGAGGAGACCGGCCATGGCGGAGGCGCCCGCGAACCAGAGGATGGCGATGGTCACGGCGTCGTACACCGACCCGAAACCGGTGCCGAGGAACTGGTAGGCCAGGAACGCGAGGGCGCGTCCGTTGGCCTTGCCCCCCACCGCAAACTCCGGGGCCGGGATCAGGGTGGTCGTCACGATGCTGCTGGTGATCAGGTAGACACTCATGATGACCGCAGCGGTCGTCAGGAGCGTTCGGGCATTGCGGATGCGACCGACCGGCATGTCCGGGTCGTCGTTGTGGTAACCCTTCAGGAGAGGCATGACGGCCACACCCGTCTCGAATCCGGAGAGACCGAGGGCGAGTTTCGGGAAGAGCAGGGTGGCTGCAAAGACCATGTGGATCGGGTTGTCAAACTGTTCGCTGAGGGAACCTTGCCAGTTGAAGAGCACGTCCGGGCTCTCGAACACGTGGACCAGGCCCACACCGATGACGATGGCGTTGAGGATGAGGTAGCTGATCACGAGGACAACGGCGACCCCGATAGCCTCGTTGAACCCCTTCAGGAAGACGGCGCCGAGAACGGCGATCAGGAAGATGGTGATCGGAACGCGGGCCTCGTGGAGGTATGGGGCCAGGATCGGATTTTCCACCAAGTGGGCGGTGGCATCGGCGGCCGAGAGGGTGATAGTGATGATGAAGTCGGTGGCAGCGAAGCCAAGCAGGAACAGGATGAAGGTCTTGCCCCGCCACCTGGAAAGGAGACCCCGGAGCATGAGGATCGATCCCTCACCGTGGGGGCTTTCGTTGGCGACCTTCTGGTAGATGGGCAACGCGCCGAAGAGTGTCACGATGACCAGGATGATGGTGGCGATAGGTGAGAGCGCACCGGCGGCGAGGAAGGCGATACCCGGCTGGTACCCGAGGGTTGAGAAGTAGTCGACACCGGTGAGGCACATGACCTGCCACCACGGATGGGTGTGTGCCTGGACCTTGTGCTTTGACACGGCCTTCGGGGCGTCATCATCGTCGATGGCATGGTGGGTCTTATCTTCGGTGGCACCGAGGTCGGCGAGAAGCCAGGACTTGATGCCATGCATGAGCCCGTTCGGTTCGGCGAGACCGGGAAACGGCGAGACAGATACCCCGGGGACGAGGGTTGGTTCCGTGGCCTTGCCGGGAACCACGCCGCTTGTGCGTGCGGAAGGCCTGGAAGCGACCTGATCCGACGCAGAAGCGGGCGGTGTTTCGGTGGACATTAACTACTCCTCGCGCTAGGGGACACAACCCATGACGGGTTCTTCGGCCCGAAGTCGCGTCGAACTCTTTGGTTCACAGGACGATTTTCGTCAATCGAGTGCAACGATGCATGGAAGCACTGGCTTGGCCGGGTGACCGGTCAAGCCCATGGCATCGAACGTTACCGTGACTACCTCACTGGAACATGGAACGCATGGTCATGCCCTGCGCCTCACTTGGCGGGCGGTGGTCACGGGTGGTGTAAAGCCAAGGCACCGGATTTGCCATGCCCACTAGGGTAGCAAGTCAATGCATCGTCATTCCCAACAGGGAACCTTGTCGTCGGTGTTTCCATTCCGCAATGGATCAGTCAAGACTGATGGTGTGACGTGCAGCGCGGAAATGCGAGGCGGCGGGACCCCGGGTGTGGTACCCGCCGCCTGGTGGATTGCCTGCTGGGAAGCGGTCAGTCCATGAGTTGCTTGAGGACTGTCTGGAGGATGCCTCCGTAGCCGAGGTAGCGCACATCGACCGGAGTGTCCAGGCGCGCGATGGTGGTGACGTCCACGGTGGACCCATCGGCGCGGTGAATGGTCACGTGCACATCCTGGTGTGGATGCAGCGTGCCTTCGAGATGGATGTCGAAGGTCTCGGCGCCGGTCAGTCCGAGCGACTTCGCACCTTCACCACCCTTGAACTGCAGTGGGAGGATCCCCATGCCGACAAGGTTGGACCGGTGGATGCGTTCGTAACTCTCGGCGATGACGGCCTTGACACCGAGCAGGAGGACGCCCTTCGCGGCCCAGTCACGCGACGAACCCTTGCCGTAATCCTTGCCGGCGATGACCACGAGAGGCGTACCCGCGGCCTTGTACCGGGTTGAGGCGTCGAAGATCGGCATGTCCTCACCACTGGGGTGATGGCGGGTGAGGTTCCCTTCCTTGGGTGCAACCATGATGTTCTTCAGGCGCACGTTGGCAAAGGTGCCACGGACCATGACGAGGTCGTTGCCACGGCGTGACCCGTAGGAGTTGAAGTCCTTCTTGACAATCCCGCGGTCCTTGAGGAACGAACCGGCGGGGCTTGCCTCGGCGATGTCACCGGCGGGTGAGATGTGGTCGGTGGTGACGGAGTCGCCCACGATGACGAGCGGCCGGGCACCGGTGATGCTTGTGGGCGGGTGCGCCTCGGCACTTCGGTCCAGGGTGTCAAAGAAGGGGGGCTTGTGGATGTAGGTGCTTTCGGGATCCCAGGCGTAGAGTTCGCCGGGGGTGACGGGAACTTCCTGCCATTCGGCGGTGCCGTCGAACACGTTGGCGTAGCCAGTGGCGAACATGTCGGCGGTGACGGCATTGGTGATGGCGTCATCCACTTCGGCCTGTGACGGCCAGATATCCCGCAGGAAGACGGGTTGACCACCCTGGTCGTGGCCGATTGCCTCGGACTCGAAGTCGATGTCGGCACGTCCGGCGAGGGCGTACGCGACGACGAGTGGTGGTGAGGCGAGGTAGTGGGCGCGGGTGAGTGGATGGATGCGCCCCTCGAAGTTGCGGTTGCCCGAGAGGACGGCAGCAGCTACGAGGTTCTGTTCCTGGATGGCAGTGGCGACCTCGGCAGCGATGGGGCCGGAGTTGCCGATGCAGGTGGTGCACCCGTACCCGACGATGTTGAAGCCAAGGGCGTCCAGGGCGTCCTGCACCCCGGCCTTGGCGAGGTACTGGGTGACTACCTTGGACCCGGGGGCAAGGCTGGTCTTGACATACGGCTTGCTTGTCAAACCCTTGGCCACGGCCTTCCGTGCGAGCAGGCCGGCACCAAGCATCACCGAGGGGTTGCTGGTGTTGGTGCAACTGGTGATGGCGGCGATGACGACGGCGCCGTGGCCGACCTCGAGTGACGAGTGGTCGGTGTGGATGGTGGCATGGCGGCCGAGGTCGGCTTCGGACAGACCGAATCCGAGTTGGGCGACCGGGGTGGTGAGGGCGGTCTGGAAGCTGTGCTTCATGTCGTGGAGGGCGACACGGTCCTCGGGGCGCTTGGGGCCGGCGAGGGAGGGTTCGATGGTGCCGAGGTCCAGGTGCAGGAGGTCGGTGAAGACCGGTTCGGGATCGCCGGCACTGCGGAACAGGCCCTGGGCCTTGGCGTAGCGTTCGACGAGGTCCGCGGCGTCGCCTCGCCCGGTGCGGTTGAGGTACCGGATGGTTTCGTCGTCGATGGGGAAGAAGCCGCAGGTGGCACCGTACTCCGGGGCCATGTTGGCAATGGTCGCGCGGTCGGCGAGTGGCATGGCGTCCAGGCCGGGGCCGGTGAACTCGACGAACTTGTCGACAACACCGCGGGCGCGCAGGATCTGGGTGATGGTGAGGGTGAGGTCGGTGGCGGTGACCCCTTCGCGCAGGCGACCGGTCAGGCGCATGCCGATGACCTCGGGCATGACCATGTAGAGGGGCTGGCCAAGCATGGCGGCCTCAGCCTCGATGCCACCGACACCCCAACCGAGGACGCCGAGGCCGTTGATCATGGTGGTGTGGGAGTCGGTGCCCACCAGGCTGTCCGGGAAGGCGATCGTCTCGCCGTCAACCTGCTTGGTCATGACGACGCTGGCGAGGAACTCGAGGTTCACCTGATGGACGATGCCGGTCTGGGGCGGGACGACGCGGAAGTTGTCGAATGCCTGCTGGCCCCATCGCAGGAACGAATAGCGTTCGCGGTTGCGCTGGAACTCCAGTTCGGCGTTGCGCAGGAAGGCGAGGGGGCTGCCGGCGAAGTCGACATGGACGGAGTGGTCGATGACGAGGTCGACCGGGACAAGGGGGTTGATCTTCTTGGGATCACCGCCGAGACGCTTGACGGCGTCACGCATGGCGGCAAGGTCGACCACGCAAGGCACTCCGGTGAGGTCCTGCAGGACGACCCGGCCCGGGATGAAGGGAACTTCGCCGGGTTCGCCCGCGGGATGCGGGGACCATGCAGCGACGCGCCGGACATCGGCCTCGGTGATGGCAAAGCCATCGGCCTGGCGGAGAACGGCCTCCAGGAGGATCTTGATGGTGTGCGGGAGTTTCGACAGGTCGACGACTGCCCCGGCGCGTTCGAGGGCGTCGAGGCGGTAGTAGGTCACGTGGCCGTGGCCGGTCTGGAGGGTTTCGCGGGCGTGGAAGAAGTCGTTCGGGTGCCCCGCGGAGGGGGTGGCGTCGGTCGTCGTCATGCGGCTAGGGTAGCACCTTCATATATACGCAGTTTTTGGCAGGACGTTTGGCGGGGCAACGTTCCGGTTGGTCCGGGCACCCGCGGTACCCTTGGCACATCATGTCGAATACCGTGCACGATCCATTCGCCGTCAGCATCGATGATGCGGGACGTGTCGCCGCGGTCCCGCGTGGATTTCCCCTCTTGTATGGAGGGAACCGGGTCGCCGTCGTGCCAGATGCCGTGGCGGATGCCTTCCGGGCGGGAGATCAACTGGTGGTCGCGCCGGATACCGGTGAGGTGCTTCACATCCCGGCGGGTATTGCCGACCGCGTGACAGCTGCGGTGACGCGGGCCCGCGAGGCGTTCGGAACCCTGACCGGTGTGCCGGATGCCTTGATCGATGCCTTCTACGATGCCTTTGCGCGCCGGCTTGCGGATGATGCGGTGTGGGCCGAGATCCAGGCAGCGAACGATGCGGATGTGGTGCGCGCCCGGGACCGCGGACGGTCGACAACGCGCCTGGTGGCGACGGCGACGATGCGTGCGCGCATGATCGAGGGCTTGCAGACGTGGCGCACGATGGCGTCGCGTCGCGAGGCAGTCCTGGAAACGGTCCCTCATGATGGGTGGCAGGTCGATCAGGTGGCGAGTGGCTTGGGCGTGGTTGGCTTCATCTTTGAGGGGCGTCCGAATGTCTTTGCGGACGCGACGGGGGTACTGAAATCCGGCAATACTGCCGTGCTGCGGATTGGCAGTGATGCCCTCGGCACGGCACGGGCGATAGACACCCATGCGCTGCGCCCGTCCCTGAGCGAGGCGGGTCTTCCGGAAGGGTCGGTCGGACTGATCGACGAGGCGTCACGGGCCGCCGGGTGGGCATTGTTCTCGACCCCGGGATTGGCACTGGCCGTTGCGCGTGGATCTGGGGCGGCGGTGGCGCAACTGGGGGCAATTGCCCGTCAGGCAGGCACTCCCGTCAGTCTGCATGGCACCGGTGGGGCGTGGATTGTTGTGGATGCCGATGCGCCGGATGCATGGGTTGACGGTGCCGTCTACAACTCCCTGGATTCCAAGAAGTGCAACACCCTGAACACCTTGTGCGTGGTTGCTTCCGGGGCGTCGCGCACGATGCCGGTGGCCCTCGAGGCAATCCGTCGGCGGGGCATCGGCCTGGGCCACGGCCACAAGGTGCATGTGACCACGGCGGCCCGGCCGTTCGTGCCGGTTGACTGGTTTGCCATGGTCGCGCCAATCCGCCGGGCCGAAGGGGACGTGCCGGAGACGGTGGCGTCAGCGATCGGCGACGCGTCCCTTGGGCATGAGTGGGAGTGGGAGGGGACGCCCGAAGTCACCATTCACGTGGTGCCCGATGTTGCGGCAGCAGTGATGCTCTTCAATGTGCAGAGTCCGCGGTTCGTGGCGGCCTTGCTGTCGCCGGACGCTGATACCCAGGCGCGTTTCTTCCGCACGATCGATGCCCCGTTCGTGAGCAATGGGTTCACACGGTGGGTGGATGGCCAGTTCGCGCTGAAGCGTCCGGAACTTGGCCTGACGAACTGGGAAGAGGGGCGCCTCCTGGCGCGTGGAGGAATCCTGACCGGCGACGGGGTCTACACGGTGCGCCTGCGGGCGACACAAGGTATCCCGGACCTGCGCCAATAGCGGACCCGGCATCCCGCCGGAGTGGTCAGTCGCGGTGGCGTGAGGGTACTCCCGGGTCGGGGTTTACCAGTAAGTCTCGGTTCCCACTTTCATTCTACTGACGGATGGTTGGATTGACCTCCGAGGGGTACGATGGCGTAATGCGGCCGCCGCGTGATCTGTTGCGGTGGTGCATGCGCGTTCTTTTGCGGGAACGCGAAATGGTCCTTGCGTCGACGCCACGCGTTCCGAATCTTGGGTTTACTGGCCGATAATCCTGTCAGGCTACTGTCGCAAGACCTTGGTCAAAACCTGCATTGTCCATTTCCTGTGGAGATCGGTACCGGATCCGTACTGATTTCCGGCAATCCTTGGTGGATGCTTGCCACCGGGCTCAAATCTTGAGGGAACGATCTCCTGGACTCATCGCACGGGGCATCTGGCACGAGCCGCGCTGACAAACCTGCATTGAAAGCTGACACCGGCAACTGGGTGATGCTCGGGATGGTCAGGCTGGTTGCCGCGTGCGCGCTGGTTGCGGGGTTGCTGGTT
>BJHB01000054.1:0-11934 GCA_014191415.1 Chloroflexota bacterium | reverse complement strand
TCGGCCGCCAGTTCCATCTCGATCAGTTCACCAGAGGCAGCCGTTCCACTCTCGAATTCAGCGATGGTGGGTTCGGTAGGTGTCTCTGGCTCCGACATCGCAACAGACGGCCAGACCGAACCCACTTCAGCTTCCAATGGTTCGGCCCCGGTGACCATTACCGCAGCCATCAGACCAGATGGGACCTCCATCACGACGTGTGAGGCTTCTGCACCCTGCACAGATCCTGTAGCAGCGGACCCCACGTCCTCTGAATACACTGACTCAACAGACGCACCCACTGCGGGAAGGGGCGCGAGCCGGGTCAGGTCGTCTCGCGAAGGCTCGGCAATCACGAACCCGTCGCCACTATCAGGCTCGGCCACCAGGAACGACAATTGGAGCAGAGAGGCCTGATCAACCACAGCTGGGACCAAGGCCAATTCGAACGCATCTTCGTCGTTTGAAGCGGCCACGGGCCTTGACGGTGGTCCGCCCTCCCCACCAGTCCTGGATGTGTTGGCACCAGCCTCGATTTCCGCAATCCCGGTCACCATAAGCGGCAGACGTGGTGACCCCTCGGACCCAAAAAGTCCAGCGCGCACACGTACCGGAGGGAACATGTAGCCCCCCTCGGCTCGTGCCGGAATCTCCGGTGGCTCTGGAACGATCGCTCGAACCGGCGCCTGCCCGCCACCTGTTGCAGGTCTGACCTGACGCGCCGGGAGAGTGATTTCAACGAGTGCCCGCACCCACTGACTCCACGATCTCACCGGAGACATCTCGCGCACGAAACCGCCGGAGGCATTGGCATCCGGACTGGTGACACCTGGCGTTTCGATCAGGGGTGGTGCAACTGCCGGCCACGATGAACTCGGATACGGCACCTGATCAGGGTCGCCCGCAGGTGAATCGCCACGACGACGACGTGTCGGCTCACGCCGACGGGACGTAAACCGATCAATGCGCTCGTGGATCGTCGCTGGTGGAGCTCCCTGTTTCCCCACCGGATCAGCCGCGGAGCCGGGCCTTCGTGCGGACCCTCGCGTGGCTCGTTGCATCACGATTACCGGGCGAACTTCCTGCGCAACCGACTGCCCGCCACTTCCACTTGCCTGAACTGGCACGCGGTTCGACTCCGTCTGTCCGACCGTCGTCACGAGCACGACAACGGCAGCCAACACGGGTGAAGCAAGCAGCACCACGAGGAGTGCGTATGCCCAGGAGGTCGAGTCGCTCACCGAGAGTCCCTTCGCCAGGGTGGGTCGCACCCACACCCCGCCCGGTCAAAAATGACGGGACAAGGCGCGGCCGCTTTTTGGTCACCCAATAACCGAACGCAAACGGGGTGGCGACGTTGCACGATTGGCTTGACCACCATGCCCAACGCACGCGACGCTTCTGGTCCGTGGGCACCGCTGCCCGCTGCGGCCATGTCGGCCGCGTGCCCTACTCGGTACCGCCCGGTATCGGCCCATCCACCACGTCGTAGATTGCCACCGCGGTGTCGCCATGGACACGAACCCGGTCTCGACGCAATCGTCCGATGACGACCGGGATCTCGTCTCGTCGGCCATATTCAACAACAACGGTCGCCCCGTCACGGGTAACCGCCGGATGAGCGACGCGCGCCAGTATCGCGGGTAACTCCTTCAGTCCATAGGGTGGGTCACAGAGGATCAAGTCATACGGTTCAGCAATCAGCATGAGAAACCGTTCGACCTCGGAACGGTGTACGCGTGCCTGTGAAGCCAACTTGGTGTGGGCAAGGTTCTTTGATATTGCCTCCACCGCATCGGGAGCCCGGTCAACGAGGTCGCACCAGTCGGCACCACGGCTGAGTGCCTCGATCCCGAGACCTCCGGAACCGGCAAATAGGTCCAGGACGCGCCCGCAAGCACCCCGGTCGCCAAGCATCCCGAAAATCGCACCCTTGACCTTGTCAGTAGTCGGACGTGTCTGCGAACCCTTGGGGGCTACCAACGCAAGGCCACCACATTCCCCTGCAATCACCCGCATCGCCGCTCCTCATGGTTTGCGGGCAAATCCGTGCCCGCAGCGCCCGCTGTTCCCGCCTGGAGGACCGGAACCATGCACTTCGGGCTTCCTTAGCCGGCAGCGACGGACCGGTTCCAATAGGCCTCAACCTGGCTCCGAAGGCGGGCATGATCTGGCAACGACAAGGTCTGGTCGCGCCCAAGTATCAATTCGGCCTGCCTGCGCGCCGCCTCAAGAACATGCACGTCCGACAGCCGCGCCACCTTCAAGTCGGGCACACCACTCTGTCTCGTCCCGAAGAACTCGCCGGGGCCACGCATCCTCAGGTCCTCTTCGGCAAGGACGAACCCGTCACTCGTCCGCTCAAGCGCACGCAAGCGCGCCAGCGTCGGTTCAGCGTCCGTCTCAGTGAGCAGGAGGCAGTAGCTCGCGTGGGGACCGCGTCCGACCCGGCCACGGAATTGGTGCAATTGTGCAAGCCCGAAGCGGTCCGCACCCTCGATCAGGATCGTCGAAGCATTCGGCACATCAATGCCGACCTCAACGACCGCCGTCGCCACCAGTACATCTGCGTGCCCGTCACGGAACCGCGACATCACCTCATCCTTCTCTCGAGGGGACAGGCGTCCATGGACGAGCGCCAGGCGAAGGTCGGGAAACTGGCGTTGCAAGCGCTCATGTTCAGCCGTCGCGGCGCGTGCCTCAATCCGCTCCGACTCCTCTACCAACGGGAAGATGATGAACCCTTGGCGACCCAACCTCACCTGACGGCGCAGAAAGCCGTAAGCCTCCATCCGCTTCTCCGGCGGAATCATGGCCGTCTTGATCGGGAGGCGTCCGGGCGGCAGTTCATTGATGATGGATAGGTCAAGATCACCGTAGACCGAAAGGGCAAGCGTCCTTGGGATTGGCGTTGCCGTCATCACCAGAAGATGCGGATTGGCACCCTTCGCCAACAGGGCACTCCGCTGACGTACCCCGAAGCGATGCTGTTCATCCACAATTGCCAGTCCGAGCCGGTGGAACCCCTCGTCCTCGTCAAGCAGTGCATGGGTGCCGACCATCACGTCAATCTCGCCAGCCGCGCACGCCGACCAGATCTCTCGCTTCTCCTTGCGCTTCTGGCTGCCGGTCATCCTTGCCACGCGGACACCTAGCGGACCGAGGGTCGCAGACACGCTGTGCTCGTGCTGCTGGGCCAGGATGTCCGTGGGCGCCATGAAAGCAACTTGATACCCGGCCCGAACCGCCGCCAAGCATGCCGCAGCCGCCACCGCGGTCTTCCCCGACCCGACCTCGCCCTGCAACAAGCGGCTCATGGCAACCGGACGCACAAGGTCCCCATAGATTTCCGCAGTGACCCGGGACTGCGCCCCGGTCAATGTGTAGGGCAGCCTGCTTGCGAATTCGCTAATCGTTGCTTCTGGAATGACGAACGCAAGGCCCGGGTTCGACGTCTGCCACTCATGCCTCCGGCGCAGGACCCCCAACTGGATGATCAGGAACTCGTCGAATGCAAGACGCCGGACCGCCTCGGCGTGGCGCTCCCAAGTATCTGGAAAGTGCGCGCTCTCTAGGGCCGTGACAAAGGGCAGCAAGTTCTCATCTGCCCGTACTTCCACGGGCAAGGCATCCCGCAACGCCGGACCAGTGAGATCAAGCGCCCGGCGGATGACCGTCCTGAGCTGCTTGTCGGTAATGCCCTCGGTCTTCGCGTAGAAAGGCACGAGGCGCCCTGCGTGCAATGAGTCCTCGAGATCGGTTTCCAGTTCCGGCGACGTGAACTGCATCGCGCCGCCCGCCTGCTGTTCAACCCGGCCGCTTAGGAGGACCTGGCCGGAGTTGCCCAAACGCCGGAGCATGTACTGCTGGTTGAACCAGACCGCCTGCGCGTACCCGGATTCGTCCCTCAACTGTGCCTCAGTGATCGTCAAGCCACGCCGCGCGGGGGTTTTCACATTCACCGACACGACCGTCACCATCACGGTGGCCACTTGGCCCGGCTGGAGATTTGCCAACGGTGTCAGGCTACGTCGGTCAAGATGGCGGCGGGGAAGGTGGTAGAGAAGATCGAAGACCGAGTTGATGCCGAGACGGGAGAACCCCTCCACCGTCTTTGCTCCAACCCCCGGCAAGGCCGAAACCGGCGAATGTGGCGATAGGGGTGTGGCGGCTTCTGAACCCTCGGTCACGACCGGACGGCTCCGCGGCCCTGAGACCGCAGGCGACCTCTCCGGCACAGAGGCGGCTTGTCCGCTGCCATTGCTTCCCACGCTTGCCGACGGGGCCGGTGGTCGTGGGCGGGCCGGCTCCCTCGCCGGGACGTTCTCGACTGACACGCGGGCAACGACGGCCAGTGCCCTCTCGATCATCCCTTGGCGGGCTCGGACATCGCGACCCGCGTATCCGGAGAGGATCCGGCGCACCTCGTCGGCCCAGGCTACCCCAGGCTCGACCCTTGAAGTGAACACCTCGAGACCACCGACGACCGCCTGGTTGGTGAACCCGAGTTCCCGCTCGTACATGAAGATCCGTTGCGCACGCGTCGCCCCGGCCGTTGCCCGGTTCACCTCACTCCACCGAAATGATGAAGTCGTAGTGGGGTTGCCCCCCCGTCATCGATTCAACCGACAGGTTTGGGAAGCGCGTCTGCACATCATCAGAGAACCGGGACGCGTCGGAATCGCTGACATCTGCACCCCGGTAGATTGTCACCAGTTCCGCAGTCCGCGCCCCGGCAAGTTCGAGCGAGCGCGCTGCTACCTCATCAATTTCGGTGCCTGCGGCCACTACTTCATCATCAACAAGGCCAAGCACGTCACCGACGCGGACGTCAATCTCATTGATCGAGACATCCCGGATGGCGCGGGTGACTTCAACAGTCCGGACGGACGTCAAGGCACTGGTCATCGCAGAGACGATTGCCTCGGGATCAGCGCCAAAGGTCATCGCCATCATCGCCCCGATGCCTTGGGGCACCGTCCTTGAGCCGACAACCAGGATGCGCCGGTCACCTCCCAGTGTCTCCTCCGCCACGGACGAAGCTTGCTTCGCCGTCAAGACGACGTTTCCATTGTTCGGCAACACGATCACAGTACGGGCATGCGCCCGCCGCGCCGCGTCCAGGATCTCCTGCGCGCTCGGATTCATCGTCTGGCCACCGAAAACGACCTCGGACACTCCGAGGCCACGGAATACCGATGCGAACCCTTCCCCGGGCGCAATCGCGATGATCGCGACATCTGCCAACGGCGCGTCCAAATCTGGGGGCTCCCCGGAAGATTGGACTTGAGTCCCACCGCCCACCCGCCCGGCCGCCATGCGCCACCGTTCGGCCTGTGCGTCCATGTCCTCGATTGAGATCCGTTGCACCCGTCCGAACTGGACCGCTCGAGTGAGGAGTGATCCTGGATCCTCAGTGTGACCGTGAATCCTGACGAAGCCATCACCACCCACCACCATTGTCGACTCGGCAAGCACCTGCAGGTCGTCTCGCACCTTCTCGACTGAAAGGTCAGCACCGTCGTGAGCCACAATCACGAACTGCGTGCAATATCCCCACTCGCCCGCAAGCGGATCATCTTCGGGCGAAATGGTGCCGTCATCCGGCAGCATCTGGACCGCAGCTACCGGAAGGGACACTTCCCCCGCAGCCGGCAAGGCTTCGCCACGGAGGGCAAACCCCATCCCCTCAAGGATCAGGCGGTATCCCTCACCACCGGCATCCACAACCCCCGCCTGTTTCAGTATCGGCAACTGAAGTGGGGTCGCCTGGACAGCCCGGTGGGCGCCCGCCATCGCCGCTCCCAGCACCGTAGAAACACTCTCACGTGCCTGTGTGACGCACTCGACCGCCGCATCGCCAGCTGCCCGGGCTACCGTCAGGATCGTGCCTTCGACGGGTCGGGTCACTGCCCGGTAGGCATTCGAAGCACCCTCGGCGAGTGCCCGCGCAAATTCGGCACTCGAAATCGACCGGGTGTCCCCGACACCTCGCGACAGCCCGGCCACAATCTGCGACAGGATCACTCCGGAGTTGCCCCGCGCACCAAGAACTGCCCCTTGCGCAGCCGCACGGACCACCGCACCTGCGCCCTCATCCGCGACCCGGCGAACGGCTTCGACGGCCGCACGCATCGTCAGATGCATGTTCGTGCCAGTATCCCCATCGGGAACCGGGAACACATTCAGGGCATTGACGACGGTTACATGCCTCTCAAGCCACGTGGTGGCCAACTCAAGCATGTGACGCACAGTCGCCCCATCTATGCGTGAGCGTTCGGCATCATTCTCGCCGCCGTGGCCATCGACCGACGGCTCAGGCTGTTGCATGGAATCGGCCATCATGGTGACCCCTGGATCTTCCGGCGTGTGTCCGACGTGCCGGACCCCATGGGAATGCTACAGTTCAGGGAAATAGATCAGGCACCCCGGATTGACGACATCGTCTGCTTTCCTGCCAGAAGTCCGTCACGACCAGTACCACCTGCGTCTGAAATTACCCAGAGCGATGGTCGGTCAGGATAGCACAGTAAGCAGATTCACTCGTCCGTCCCTCGGTGAAGTGCTGACAGAACTTGCAGGATTGAGGTCAATCAGTGGCTACTACATGTGACGTGTGCAACAAGGGAACTTCCCACGGTCGCACCATCTCGAGCAACGTTTCGGCCGCGTGGGCCAAGCGCGCCCCGAAAAAGAACCGCACCTTCAAGGCCAATGTGCGACGCGCCACGATCACCCTTGCAGGTCACGCGATCCGTTTGGACATCTGCACGCGTTGCCTGCGAACCCTCGCCAAGACTTCCTGACCTAATCCGGATCGTTTCCCGTGAGAAACGTGACCCCGCGTGCACCTCGGCACCTTGCCTCGGTCGCGAGCGGGGTTGATATTTTTGTACGCTAGTTCGACGAGCGATGCATGACTCAATCAGGTTCAGTCCGTTCGACGCATGCGGGACACGGCTAGATCGACCCCCTCAAGACCGCCGGCGAAAAGTGCACTGCCAACCACAAGGTAGTCGGCCCCGGCAATGACGCAGGCCTCACCAGTTTCGGGATTTATCCCACCGTCAACGGCCACACGGATACCAAGGGATCTTGCCCGCGCGCTTACCCGACGAATCTTTTCTATCTGATCCCAGCGGAACGACTGGCCCGACGCGCCAGGTTCGACGGTCATGACCAGGACGTCATCTATGTCTGCCGCGAACACATCCAATACCGTGTCCGGTGTGTCCGGCTTCAGCGCGATGCCGGCGCGCATCCCGGCGCCACGAATTGTTCGCAAGGCCTCGCCAAGTTCACTGGACCCACCTGGGCGCCCATCAAAGGATTCTGCGTGAACCGTCACGCCACGTACACCGATGGCAGACAGTTCATCCAGAAAGTTCCCGGGTTTCGCCACCATCAGGTGCACGTCCAGGGGAAGCGAGGTTTTCGCCCTGATTTCCCGCAAAAGCAGCATCCCGAACGATATTGCCGGGACGAAGTGCCCGTCCATCACGTCCAGATGCAAAGCGTCCACGCCGGCAGCCTCAGCGGCGGCAATCGCCTCACCCATGCGTAACAGCGGCGACGCGTAGACCGACGGCGCAATCTGGACACGCACGGTTTGTCAGGCCGGCACGGTGGTGGCGCGCACCGGTTCGCGTCCCTGAAGTTCGGTGCGCAGCTGTCCGCACGCCGCTCGGATGTCACGCCCCATCTCACGACGGACGGTGCATATGACACCAGATTCTCGGATGATGCGATGGAACTCCTCCACCGCCTCTGGTCGCGAAGCCCCAAAAGGCAAATACGCAACCGGGTTCATCGGGATGAGGTTTATGTGGACGTCATGCCGGCGCACGAGCGCAACCAAATCGCGCGCAAGGGCAGGCGTGTCATTCACGCCATCAAGGAGCGTGTACTCGAAGGTCACCCTTCGCCCCGTCCGTGCCTGGTACTCCCAGCACGCCTCTAGAAGCGTTGCCAGGGGGAACCGCTTGTTCAGTGGCACGAGAGTCGTACGCAACGCATCATCGGGCGAGTGCAGCGAGACGGCCAACCGGACCGCGTACTTGTCCTCAATGAGCCGCGACATGCCCGGAAGCCATCCCGCCGTGGATACCGTGAGGCGGTGAACGCCCAGTCCGACCGCATCCACAAGCAATGCCACGGCACCCATCGTCGCGTCGTAGTTGATCAAGGGTTCGCCCATTCCCATGAACACCACGTTGCGCACGGTCGGAGGCACGGCGCGGCTCCAGCGGAGGAAGTGCAGTGCCTGATCCATGATCTCGCCAGTGCCAAGGTTCCGGGTGAACCCCATCAAGCCAGTTGCGCAGAATGCGCACTTCACCGGGCATCCAACCTGGGTACTCACGCAGACCGTCGACCTCTCGGCACCGGTTCCGTCATCTCTGGTCGGGTAGCGCATCAGGACGCTTTCGATCAGGTCGCCATCAGGTAGTCGAAGGGCGGCCTTGCGTGTCTCCCCGTCTGAGGAAACGAACTCCGCCTCCAAGGCAAGCGCACCGAACCTGAAACGGTCGGCCAGCGCTTGCCTGAGGGACTTTGGCAAGTTCGACATCTCGTCAAATGCACCAATCTGGGATCGGTACACCCAAGCTGCAATCTGGTCGCCACGATATTCAGGGTGGCCCAGCTCGGTCACTACCTGCCTGAGCGATGTCAACGAGAGGTCCGTGATGGGAGGGAGTGCCACTGGCGTGACCGCCGGTGTAGCCGTCGTGGTGATAGGGGCAATCATTAGGTCAGTCGTCGCGTCGCCGCATTCCTGAAAGGATCATCGCGTAGTACAGCACTTGGGAGAGGGCTTGTGCCAGTCCGGCCACGTACGTGAGGGCAGCGGCGTCAAGCACCTTCCGGGCAAGGTCGGCATCGTAGGAAGTCACCAGGCCATTGTCAACCAGAAGCCTCATTGCCCGGTTGCTCGCGTTGAACTCGACCGGCAGCGTCACCGCCGCGAAGACCGCCGCCGCGCTGAAGAGCAACAGTCCGATGAGTGACAAATTGAAGAAATTGAGAAACATTCCCGCGAAGAAGAGGATGTAGCCCAGGGAACTGCCCAGACCTGCAACCGGCACGAGGCTCGTCCTGAGCCTCATTGGCGCATAGCCTGTCGCATCCTGAATGGCGTGACCCACCTCATGTGCCACCACACCAACCGCCGCCACTGACGTGCGGTACATCGTCGATTCGGACAGGCGCACGACCTTGGTGCGCGGGTCATAGTGGTCCGTGAGTTCCCCTGGCGTCGCCTCGATGGTCACCCCAAACAAGCCCTCGGCATCCAGCAATCGCCGGGCAATCTGTTCCCCGGTGAATCCACCGGAACTGTTCACGTTCTGGTACTTGCCGAAGGTGGAACTCACCTTCCACTGGGCGTACATCGCGAACAGGAACGCGGGCATCGAGAAAACGAAGTACATCGGGTCAAAATACATCGCCTAAACCTCCGTGAAACCGAGCACACCCCGTATCGAACGGTCCCCAAATATTGGTGATCGGGGTGTGCGTTCTCACTAAAGTCTACGCGCCAACCGGCGAGGTTTTCCGCGCCTTGGCGTCACGATCGCGTTCGCTTGCCGAGAAGACATGCCTGATGACATCGTCGATTGGCGGTTCCTCGATCGTGACATCAGCGACAGGCAGCGACGCTAACAGGCGCGCGGCCTGAGTCGAGACATCGGCCCGGGGGATGTGAAGCGTCGCGGTGAAACCGTCAAACGACGCTACGGTTCCAAATCCATCAAGTTCGTCGTTGCCCACCGCTCGCTCAAACCGGACGGTAATCACACGGTAGGCGGCGTACACCGTGGAGACCTCGGCCAACGCGCCGTCATAGATCACGCGTCCGCGATCAATGATGATGATCCGTTCACACAATTCCTTGACGTCGTCCATGTAGTGCGATGTCAGGACGATCGTGGCCCCGAACCGGCGACGGTATTGGTCAACAAATTGCCGGATGGCCTTCTGCATCACGACATCCAGACCAATCGTGGGCTCGTCAAGGAAGAGGACACGAGGGCGATGAAGGAGCGCCGCCGCGAGTTCGCACTTCATTCGCTCCCCAAGCGAAAGCCTGCGCACCTGCACGTGGAGGATTCGGCCCAAATCCAGAAGATCAACCAGCTCGGTCAACGTTTCCCGGAAGACCGGTTCGGGGATTTCGTAGATCTCACGGTTCAGGAGGAACGTCTCCATCGCCGGGATATCCCACCACAGCTGATTCTTCTGGCCCATGACCAGCGAAAGTTGGCGAAGGAAAGCATGGTCTCGTTTCCAGGGATCGAAGCCGAGAACACGGGCATGTCCGGCGCTCGGGTGGAGAAGACCCGACAGGAGTTTCAGTGTCGTCGTCTTCCCGGCACCGTTCGGGCCAAGGAAACCTACGATCTCTCCCTCGGCAATCTGGAATGACACTCCATCGACGGCACGAACCGTATCGTTCGTCCGGGAAACGAGGCCGCGAAGGGAGCCGAGTACCCCCGGCGCCTTGCGGTGGACCTCATAGTGCTTGGAGAGGTCGCGAACATCGATTGAGACCGGGGAACCGCGACGGTCAGGCTGCGAGGACACGTGAGGCAACCTTTCGGCGCCTAACTGCACTTCTGGGCCGTCTCGGCATTCTCGCCGGTGTCAAACGACTGGCCGCAGGCGCAGCTCTTTTTCGCATTGGGATTCTGAACCGTGAAACCGGCACCCATCAGACCCGCAACGAAGTCAATCTGGGAACCCTTCACAAAACTTGCACTGAACTCATCCACGAAGACCTGCATCCCCGCATAGTTCACGACGAAGTCACCATCGTCGGACTGTTCCTCGAGTGCCATGCCATAGGAAAGCCCGGAACAGCCACCTGGTGACACAAAGACCCTCAAGCCGATGTCGTCGCGTTCCTCGGCCGCGATGAGCCGACGCAGTTCATTGGACGCCTTTTCACTGAGCGTCACCAACGGTTGTTCGGTAGCGGTCGTAGTCATGCGCGGTCTCCCAAGTACCTATCCCTATCCTAGCAAAGGTGAGCAACCAGTGGCATCGACAGAAACGTCCCAGGCTCAGGAACCGGCGCGCGGCGGGGATGCATACACTTTGTGGGAGGGTTATGGCGTGACGTCACCGCTGATTGAGCTTCTCAAGGACGAATTGACCGTGCAACGCGTCTTCCTTTCGTCCGACGAGGAACGCGCCCTTGACCGGATCGCTGACGACGCGGACGGCGGAGACCTTGCATTCGAGCGTGTCAAGGCACGCCGATACCTCTTTTATGCGGCACTCAGGGACCGTTTCGTCTACGACGGCCGACCGATCAGGCAATGGCTAGCCTGGATTGCCACCGCCGAAACCTCGACTGGCGACAAACCGACAATCATCACCGCACTCGCCACGCGAGTCGTCGAGTGGTCAATTCGTGCCAGCGACCGGGCCTCTATGTTCCTGGGTTTCGCGACCGGACTGGTCCGATGGTTCGCGTTCTTCCTCCTCGCCCTAGGTGGGTGGGCCTGGACACGCGACTTCGCACCAGCTTGGTGGGTGATCTGTACGTTGGGAGTTGGCTTCTGGCTTGGCGCAAGGTTTCTGAAGCGGTTCACCGACCGCCGCGTCTCCGCAGTCGTCCAGGCAACCCGTGAACGCTATGCCGACCCTGGATGACCGCCAAGAAGTGATGCCGGTCCCAGTCACACAGGTGTCGTGAGGGTTCTACATACCTTGCAACGCTGTCTCGAGCGCGGGTAAGTAGGGCGCCCATGCTTCAGCTTCTTCGCGATTCTGACGCTGCACGCCGGTGAAGTACTGGGTGGCAGGCGGACGTCGCGGAGGGCGCGCCAGGCGCATCCGCGTCTCATCGAGCCGCTTGCCCCCCTTTCGATGATTGCACGGCCGACAGGCACTCACGAGGTTGTCCCAGACGTGACGGCCACCAAGGTGCCGGGGGATCACATGGTCAAG
>BJHB01000053.1:0-11951 GCA_014191415.1 Chloroflexota bacterium | reverse complement strand
GAGTGGTTGGGGCCAAAGCGGCAAGCGAAGCGTATGTGGTCCGCGGGCATCCCTGCCCGCCCACTCTCCCCTCTCGCCACAATGGGGTGGGGCCAAGCAAAGCGTATTTTCATCAGGGGCGATGGGTTGGGGCTGCGGAGGCGAGACCCCTGCTTGCGAATGAAGTCAGGATGGGCGACGCACACCCGCCGCCTCCTCCAGGGTCCTCGCTGTCTGCTCAACCAGCACCGGCCAGCGATACGCCTTCACATCCACGGCCGCTTGGCGACGCATGCGTTCAGAAAGTTCGCGATCCCCAAGCAATCGGGCCATGGCGTGGGCGATGCCTGTACGGTCATCAACCTCGAACAAAAGCCCGTTCTCCTCGTCACGGATCACTTCCGGGTTCCCGCCGACGTTTGAGACCGCCGATGGTGCCCCGGCCCCCATGGCTTCCAACAGGACATGGGACAGGCCTTCATACCGCGTGTTCAGCACGAATGCATCGGCCGCCATCAGGTAGCGCTGGGTCTCGGCATGGGAGATGCCACCCGTGAGGACCACGCGACGTGAAAGGCCCTCGCGCTGGATGATCATTTCCAGGCGCTTGCGTTCAGGACCATCCCCAATGATGATCAGCGTCGCCAACGGTGGAAACTTAGGCACAAGCCGGATCATCACGTCCAGGTTTTTCCACGGATACAACCGTGCGACGGTGACGATGAACGGGCCACTGCGCCCAAGTTCGTACTTTACGGTCGAGCGCGCCTGCATCCGTTCCGCTTCGCTGGCTACCCGGGTGGTCAGTGCATTCGTGACAACCCGTACCGATGTGCGGTCCACGCCCCATCCTTGCACCAGACCACCCAGGAAGTGACTGGGAACGATCAGCCTGGTCACCCGCCTCGCGAACCACCGGACCATCGCACGCACGGCCGAAACCTGCCAGCCATACGAACCGGACTGGAACTCCACGATCCCGTCGTCTGTCAGCTGCAACCGGATGGCGTACTCCCAAGCGTTGTCACCGACAGTCTTGAGGACGACAGGGCGCCGGAGCACCCACGCAAACAGCACCGCCACCATCTCCGGACCGGACAGGCCTTGGACATACAGGCAATCTGCCCGCCAGGCGGTCTTCAGGAGCACCCAAAGCGCCACAAGCAACCGGATTGGCAAGGGCAGTCCCCGGGAAACGCGGTGCACCGAAAATGGCCACGCATCACGGTCAGTCCGCGGATCGTGGCCCGGGGGCGATCCGCCTACCACCGTCACAAGATGGCCACGCGCCTGAAGTTCCTGGGCAATGCGCGGAACGTACGTCGCTGGCCCGCCGATATCCGGCGGAAACAGGTTACTGACGATCACAATCCGCACGAAACACCCTTTTCGTCCACTATCTGGTACCCGTCGAGACCGTCTGGTCCGCGGGCATCCCCACCCGCCCCATTTCCACTCAAGTCCTACCTGGAAGGGCCAAGCGAAGCGTATTTTCATCAGGGGCGATGGGGGCACCGTCCGGTCCGCGGGCATCCTTGCCCGCCC
Organism: Chloroflexota bacterium; assembly: GCA_014191415.1. Taxonomy (GTDB): domain Bacteria; phylum Chloroflexota; class UBA11872; order UBA12225; family UBA12225; genus UBA12225. The sequence continues at coordinate 10,427 of BJHB01000053.1, read as the reverse complement.
ACTCTCCCCCAGCGTCGCACCGGGTCCAGGCTGGATCCCCGGTTCAGTTCGAGGACGGCATCTCCATCTGCCCGTTCTTCAAACCAGTCGCCGTGATCGTGCCCGTGAACCCGTTACGCGCCGCGGCAATCGAAGCGACCGTCTGCGGTCCCAGTTCCGCCGCGTGAGGCGAGACGTGAGCCTCACCAGCCGCCGGAGCCGCGATCGAAGTCATTCGCCCGGTCGGCAACGACGAGGGACGGATCTGCTTCTCGATGGCGTCGAACAGTGACCAAGACGGTGTGTCCTTCTGCCAAACAGCGTCACATCCGGCGCAGAGTGGCGCTTCCTTGTACCGCCCCTCCACCTGAAGGGTACGAAGCTTCACCATCTCCGGCCCGTTCCACACGTCCATCAAGGAGCTTGTCTTCAAGTTGCCAATCACCTGGTCGGCCGTGAAGTCGGCGCAGCACGAGGCAACCCGTCCATCCCAGTAGATGGCCAGACTCTTCCACAGCCAGTTGCAGGGATGATAATTCTCCCCGTACGGCTGCGCCTCCACAACCTCGTTCTCCTGCATCACACCAGCCCAGCCATGGGGCCAGATCGGATCCCATTCGTCGACCGGAAGGTCAGCGAAGAGGTCCCGCATATGTTGCGGCAGGTTCGGCCCCTTCTGCGTGGCATCGTAAGGAAGGATCACCTGCATCACGGTGTACGGCGTCGGGCGACCGTTCTCACGATACTCCTTCACGAGTGAAAGGAACTGCCGAACATTTTCGAGAGTGACTTCGTACTTCGCACCCTTGCGCATGATCTCGTACATCGCCTTGTCGGGCCCGTCGAACGAGATCGTCACCTTGGATGCCCCATCTTCCACCAGCATGCGTGCCTGGCTTTCACGGAGGATGGTTGCGTTGGTGTTCACGTGCAAGCGGACGCCCTTGGAGCGACCGTATCGAAGGAGTTCCGGGAGTTTCCGGTGCAGGAGTGGTTCACCACGGAAGAACAGATTGATCTCGAGGGCGAACTTCGAAGCCTCGTCGACGATCTTCCGGTAAAGATCCATGTCGATGTAGCCGGTGTCACCCTTCACCGCATCAAGTGACTGCGGGCACATCGGACAGCGCAGGTTGCAGACGCTTGTCGATTCAAGATGCAGCTTCAGCGGCGGATACGGGAGCGTGGTGGTCCCCCGCATCCAGTGGTACATGAACTGCACCGTACGAGGGTGGATGACCGCCTTGTGGCGACGCCAATTCTTGACGAGTTTGATGGCTTGGTCGACGGTATTCACGGACCGTTCCTCTCTGCGCCGCCGGAACTCCCAATCGCTCACGCATCACAACACACGAGGGGCGAGCGAAGCGTATTTAGATCGGGCGGGGTGGTTGGTGGGAGCGAAGCGTATTTAAATCAGGCGGGGCGGTTGGTGGGAGCGAAGCGTGGGGTGTGGGGGCCATTTCCCCGGAAATCCGGCTGAAGCGCCCGCACCGGTTGACGCACTCGATGCCCGAGAACGCGCACCTGATCATGCACCATGCGATTCCGGTAACGGCGGCCCCGCCACCGTGGCACCGCATGCCACGGCATCCCCGCCCCGAAGTACCCGAGAAGTATCGAAGCGCATTTTAATCAGGGGGGATGGGGTTGGCGATCGCTGCGACGATATAACTGAGGCGGGCTTAGCGAAGCATACATATGAAGGGTGGCGAAGGGGCGGGGTGGTGTGAGAGCGAAGCGACGGGTGTGAGGATGGCGCCCCCGGACGTCAGCGACCAGCGTGTGTCAGGGCCGCGATGACCGCATCGGTGACCTGACCCGTCGTCGCCGTGCCACCAAGATCCGGTGTCAGCACGGTACCCGCCTGCGTGACCGCCTCAATCGCCTGCATCAGGAGCCCCGCAGCTTCCGTCTCTCCCAGGAAGTCGAGCATCATCTGGCCTGCCCAGATAGTGCCAAGCGGGTTTGCGATCCCCTTGCCGGCAATGTCCGGTGCCGAACCATGAACCGGTTCAAAGAGCGACGGGTGACGGCGCGTCGGATCGATGTTCGCCGACGGAGGCATCCCCATGCTTCCCTGGATTGCTCCGCCGAGGTCCGTCAGGATGTCGGCAAACAGGTTGCTCGCAACCACGACATCCAGGGACTCCGGATGGGTTACGAACCGTGCCGCCATCGCGTCGACCAAGTACCTTTGCGTCGCAATAGCCGGGTACTCCAGGGCGACCTCATCAAAGACGTCATCCCAGAAGACCGCAGAGAACTGCATCGCATTCGACTTGGTCACACTCTGGACACTCTTCCGACCGCGCGTGACTGCGTACTCGAAGGCATATCGGATGATCCTTTCGGTACCCATCCGCGTGAAGACGATGTCCTGGATTGCCACCTCATGGGGCGTCCCACGATGCACTCGCCCGCCCACACCCGAATACTCGCCCTCGGTGTTCTCGCGCACGCAGACGAAATCAATGTGTTCCGCACCCTTGCCGACCAACCGGCCCCGCAATCCTGGCAGGAGACGAACCGGTCTCACATTGGCGTACTGGTCGAACGCCTTCCTGATCGGAAGCAGCAATCCCCAGAGACTGATGTGGTCCGGTACCGTCGGCCACCCAACCGCACCGAAATAGATCGTCTGGAAGGGTTGGAGAACCTTCGTCCAGTCCGCCGGCATGTACGACCCATGTTCGAAATACCGGGCCGTACTCCAGTCGAACCGCTCGTAGTCAAGACGGAACGTGCCGGTCACGTCCGCAAGGTGGTCAAGGACCCGGACTCCCTCGTTGATGACATCGACACCGATCCCATCTCCCGGGATCACGGCAACTGAATAATGATTCGGCATGGTCAACCTCCGAAGTTCTGGGTCTGTGCTCCTCCCCTCTCCAGTCGCAACCGGGGAGAGGAGGGCGTAGCGTATATGTATCAGGGGCGATGGGATGGGCCAAGCGAAGCGTCTACAAATCAAGGGGCGACGAGGCGGGGTTTGGCGGGCTGGCGGTCTCTAGGCGTATGAATGCTGGCGGTCGCATCCAGGGTCAGCCCAAGCGAAGCGTATCTAAATCTGGCGGCGATGGGGTGGAGTCGTGACCCGTGCACCCTGCACCTTGCGACGTCCCCCAACAAGTACCCACACGGTCGCAGCCCACAGGATGCCGCACACAGCGGCCAACGTGCCGGGCAACCAAGCCGTACCCGCGAGTACCGGCATGGCCCGGGCGAGGTTCGCGACCGCGCGTCGCACCCCCGCTGCTACTGTCTCATCCCCCGCAAGTCGCAGCAGCAGCGTACCGCGCGCTTGAAACGCATTCACATACAGTTCCCCACGGGTGTAGCGGTTCGGGAACCTGGCAAGCGTGGAGACCCGGTTTCCCGCCGTTTCGGAACCACTGGGATACGCTAGCGTGACCAGGTAGGTTCGCCCTCGCGAGGCTGGGATTGCCTCGAACCTGACCGGAACCCACGCCTCCTCCGGAGTTCCCGGCCCAACCCTCCACGCAGACCCGATCGGCAATGCCGAAGCGGCAACGGAAGACTTTCGGACGACCCGTCGACGGTCGGGTGCCGGCAGGATAGGTGGCCACACCACACCTGGGAACGCACCATCCGCCACTTCCTCAACCGTGAGCTCAACCGTTCCCGGCAAGCCATCCATCTCGGCCGTCAGGACCAGGTCAACCTGCGCAAGCCCGTCCCGGTCAGGAACCACCCACTGCGCAAGTGTCGATGCACCACCCAGTTTCATTTCCAGGGAGGCCGCCGATGCCGTTTGGTGGTCAGCCACTACCGATGGCGACTGCCACCACTGCCTCGCCCCGAAGCCTACGCCGAGAATGCCCAAGCATGCAGCGAGCGCGGCCGCCGTCCACCATCGGGTGTTCACGAAGCCGCCAACGGAACCACCACGACCTTGGTCACACCAGTACTCCCTCCGGCCTCACTACGCGGTCTCGAAGCAAAGTGACTGCATAGGAAGCGAATGGACGTGACCGGGGATGAGAACCGACCGGCATCGCGCCACACCACGCCCGTCGGGTGCGTTGTGAAAGTGTGACGCCCTCACGCGACGCGGGTCGTCGCACTTCCCCCGAACCCACCGGCAAGGATGCCTCCAGGCGACGCCAACTTGACGCGAGCCCCGGTTCCACGCCGGCGGTCGCGTCCGGGAGTGGGCGAATCGCATCGAACTCAGACGGCACGATGGTGTTTGATCGGGGGCGATTTGCACCTCTGGCCACGCCCACCCCGCCTGATGAAAATACGCTTCGCTTGGCCTTGCGGACACCCGAACGCGATGCGGGCAGGGATGCCCGCGGACCGGATGCGCTTCGCATTGGACGACTGATCACGTTGGTTTTCCGCCATGCCACCTTCGTCAGTTGGATTGTCCTGCCAGTCGTGGCAACCATCCTGCGCCTGGCATACATCGCAACGCTTCCCCCGACAAATATCGTCACCTTCGAAGCCGACCCGATCACCTACGACCAGATTGCCAGAAACATCCTGTCGGGCCGCGGATACTCCGGGGCGTCCTTCTACTACCCACCGGGTTCCGACACCCTCACCTCCTTCTGGGACCCACTCTACCCGTACTTTCTCGCCACGATCTACGCAGTGGCCGGGCCATCCATCCCCGCAGTACGCATCGTCCAGTCGATCATCGGCGGCGTCAGCGTCGGACTGATCGCACACGTCGGTACCCGACTTGGTCGCACGGGCACTGGCCTGATTGCCTCGGCGTGGGCAACGATCTACCCGTTCTTCTTCTACTACACCGGTCAGTTGCTCACCGAGACCCTGTACATCGGACTGATCCTCGCGACCGTTGCCCTCGGCATCGAGGCAATCCATCGCCGGCACGCCGCGTGGTTTGTCGCCCTTGGCATTGCCGGTGGTCTCGCCTCCCTCGGCCGCGCTGAGGCATTTGCGTTCACCATCGCGTACGTGGCGTGGTGTGCCATTCGCAGCGCAACGCAGCCAACGTCGATGGGGTCCGGTGATGCAGACGCGGGCGGGAACCGATTGCCACGTGAAGGCCAAGATTCCTCGTCCTCGGGCTTCCAAGGCCGCATCTCATCCCGGTGGGTTCCCCTGATCGCAGTCGGATGGTTGGCCATGGCAGTTCCGATCGCTCCATGGGCAATACGGAACTACCTCGCATTTGACCGGCCTATCCTCACGACGACCAAGCTCGGCTACAACTTGTACAAGTACTACCACCCGTTGATGACAGCGGATCAGACGGTCCGGACCGTGCCGTTCCCTGATTTCGGGACGATGGCCGAACCCGAACGCGCCGACCTCATGCAACGCATCGGTATCGGGTACATGCTTGAGGATCCGGTGCGAACCGCCACGTTCATGGTGTCGAAGTTCTTCCTGCTCTTCAAGCTGACCCCATCGAACGATGCGACCCGGGGCTACGCGCTTGTCAGTCTCCTGAGTTACGGCATCCTGCTCCCTTTCATGGCCGCCGGGGCCGTACTGGGCCTCCTGCGTGGCAAGGCATGGTGGCCCCTTCTCGGGTATGTCGCTTTCAACATCGCGTCAAAAACCGCGGTGTTTGCGGGAATCCGGTTACGTATGCAGATCGAACCGTTCCTGCTCATCCTAGCCGCCTTCGCGGTCGTTAGGACTGCCGAAGCGGTGCGTGCCAGCCAGGCACCGTGGTTACTTGGTGCGAGGCACCGCCTTCGGTTCGCTTCGCCACGCCGATGAACGGACAGGCTTCGCCAAGTGCCTACCCCATCCCAGTACGGCGTGCTGAAAGCAGCGCATCTGCTTCAGGCAACGGCGGTGAGGTGCAAGCACCAGGAAGCCACCGTGGGCACCCATCACCATGGCGATTGGCCGGGATTGTGTTCCTGTTCTTTGCCTGTCTCTACGCGTCCACCACCGGGGCCATTGGGTATTCGGTCGATGGCCAGTTCTCATACCGAGTCGCTCGGGACATGGCGAAGCGTGGTGTGGTTGCAGCTTTCGAAAAGGAACGCGACCTCTTGCGCCGGTGGGGCCCGGGCCTGCCTCTGATCGGCGCGCCATTTGTATGGATTGGCGAGCGTATCGCCCGCGCCATGCCCCCGATGGATAGCCTGGTTCTGACGGACCTTCCGGGCGAAACCGGTCCCTACCTCGTCCTGCTCGCCCACGAACCTCCGATCAGTCGGGACAGCGTCAATGCGCCACTGGACCAATCCTCACTGACCCTCCCAATCCCGGCAGGGACCGGACAGATCACTGCATTGACCCTTGTGTCCTATCTCTCTTTCGCGCGCGACGTCCCGACTGGTACGCCAATCGCGACCGCCACCTTCCTTGATGCCGATCAAAGGGCTGTTGGCGAAGGCATTCCCATCAGGGTCGGCGTTGACACGTCGGAATGGGCATACGACGACCCAGTGCAAGGCCCGCCACTCCATTCGCGGGCCAACGTGGCCGGAATGTGGACCGGCAACCCGGATGCGGGGATCTACCGGATGACTGCCCAGGTTGCCCAACCCCTCCCCATCGCCCCTGATGAAAGTACGCTTCGCTTGGCCTTGCCAACACCCGAACGGCGCGACGCGCTGGGCAGGGATGCCCGCGGACCGGATGCGCTTCGCTTGAGCGATCCGTCATCGAACCAAGCGGGACGGGCAACTGAACAACGCGAATTGCAATCAGGGGCGATGGCGCGAGGTGGAGTGGTCGCATCATCAATCAGGTTCGACGCCATCAACGGGACCGGGCGCCTTCACTTGCGAGCCGTCCTCGTCAGTGGCGAACGTGGCACGAGCGCAGTGACCGAAGTCACGAGTGGCTCCTCCGATGAGACCGCTGACTGGGTAACTCGAGCCGCCTTCGGGTTTGCAAACGTGATCCCAGGCGCGGCAACCGTCGGGCTTCTCATCCCGATCGCTGCGTGGTACGGAGCATCGCGTCGGACCGCAGTGACCCTCGCAATGCTTTTTGGCGGTGCAACCCTCGCCTGGCCCTACGCCCGCTTCGATTTCTCGGAGACCCTTGCCGGCGCGTTCGCCACGGGGGCATTCGCCGCCCGGATCTCATCCATCGAAGCCACTACGACCCGCCGGGCTGTGGTGTTCAACTTGATCGCCGGGCTCGCCGCCGTCGGTGCCGGCATTACCAAGTACACCGCCCTCTGGTTCATCGGCCTGATTGCGATCGACGCCATCGTGCACCCTGGTCGCGTTCCCCGGATCGTCACCGCAGTCGCCATCGGACTAACGGCAGCCCTGGTTGGGATCGTCGCCCTGGCCGGTGGTGTGTCAGCGCCCATCCTGATCACCCAATTGTGGGACGGACTGATGCGCGGTTGGCTTGGCTTCCCGCTGTGGGCGGGGCTCGCCAGCCTCGTGCTGTCAAGCGGCAAGGGTTTGGTCTGGTTCGCACCTCCCGTGCTTCTCGCCGGTGCCGGTGCCGTTTCGTTCGTGCGCAGCCACCGACTTCGGGCGTGGTTCCCGATCGCGGTGACACTCATGTATCTCGCAACCTTTGGCAGCAAGGGTGGGTGGCATGGTGGTGGCTGGGGGCCCCGCTACCTTGTGCCGATGGTCCCCTTCCTCATGCTTCTCTCACTTCCGGTGATCGGCGCGGCCGTCGAGAGCGGCTCCCAATCCGTCCCTCGCAGCGACGAGCAAGGGGAGGCGCGCGGTTGGCGCCGACTAGCCCGGTGGGCGACGATCATGACGGCACTGGCAGGACTGGCTGTCCAGACCGAGGTCGTGTTGAAGCACCCCAACGCCTACTCGATCATGTTCCGTGACCACATCTCCCCTGAACTTGACGACTACGGAATTGCCATCGGCGGAACATTGGCATCGACGTACGCCGACTACTACCGAATCGAGAAGGCACGGTCAGAGCTGGTGTCCCCGCCCGGCGCACCAACGGACATCCACGGCAACCCGCTTCCTCAGCGTGGCCTCGGGCATGTCATCAACCGCGACAGTCCCATGGTGCTGAAACTTTGGCCGGAGCGTACGGCACGCTTTCGTCTCACGGTCTACGTATGCAACTACGACGGCCTACCCGAAGAGGACCGGTTCCAGAACATGACGGTTGTCGATGCCTCTGGCACCCAGTCAGTGATGGTGACGGACTTTGCCCGGGGAGAATACATCACATGGACGGTGGATTCGCGCGTCGGCGACCCAGTCACCCTTCTCGCCTACGACACGGGTTCGGCATTCCCGGTCATTTCCGCTCTCTTTTTTGACCCGGACACCGAGACGAGCGGGCCGGCATCACCAATCGTGGACCGGGCGACTGGCGGTGACTGGGTCGGCCGATACGGCCGCGACGGTTCACTCCTTTTTGCCTGGGAGATGGGACCCCGAGACATTGGCAAACTCCCGTCCTACATCAATGCGGTCACCGGGGGCGAGCGGGTCTGGGTGGACACTGGCGAGGCCGAGCGTTCGGAGATTGCCATGCTCTACGCACCCGGGTTCAGTCCCTTGCTTGCCCACGCGTGGTTGCTTGGCAATGACCTGATCCACTACCTGCGTCCCGCCGACGCTGCATTGCAGCAACGTGCCCTGGCGTCTCCTCCATGGCGCTATGTGCACGGATTGGAAGTGCATAGTCCGCATCCCGAGTACGGCCTCGGTATCGACCTGTGGCCTCTTGCGGCGCGCCAGATGTTCGCCTCGCACGCCGGTGTGATGTCCGCGGTCTGGGTCCTTGAGGGGCTGTTTCTCACCGGCCTAGCCATCGCGGCGGGCATGGTGGTCCGCGCGTGGAAACACTGCGGTCCGACCAGTCCCATCGCTTCCGAGCCAGAGTTGGGCAGCGATGTCCGGCTACCACACCTCCAGCCCGAAACCGACAGAGCCATCCCCCACCACCCCTGATGTATGTACGCTTCGCTTGCTACGGGAGAAGGGAGGGACCGCGCGTGATTGCCTTCAAGCGAAGCGTCTATAAATCAAGGGGCGATGGGCTTCGTGAGCGCAGCGAACATGTAAATCAGGCGGGCTGCGGCGATGGGGTGGGCTTGAGATCGCGACTGCCAGGCCCCGCTGAACCAGGTAGGATGGGGTTGAACCTGACTGTCATCGTCCTCGCGGTCTATCTGATGACCGGGGGCGGGCACGGGTACAGCATTGACGGCGCGTTTGCGTTCGAGATGGCCAAGACTGCCTTCCTCGATCCGGATCACCAGTACTTCACCCGGTTCAAGACCGCATTTGCCAGGTGGGGGATCGGACTGCCGATCATCGGGCAACCATTCATCCTTGCCGGGGCGGCTCTCGGGGCCGTTGCTCCCGAACGCGACGACTTGACCGTCGATGGCCATCGGTTCAGGGTCGAGGAATGGCCAAGCGTGACGGCCGGGAAGACCGAGACCTTCCCGGTGCCAAGTTCCATCATTCCGGGGTCGCCGGTGACCACGTTCAAGATAGTCAGCTTCCTGGCCAACACGGTCGCGGTGCCAGACGGGACGACGGTTGCGGAACTGCGACTCGTCACCGCCACGAACACGGTGGCCATCCCCATCCGCGCCGGGATCGAGACCGCCGAGTGGGCATGGGACCGACCGGATATCCGGGGAACGGTCGCTCACTCACGCGCACCCGTCGCCGGACACTGGATCGGCCAGCCGAGGGGATACCTTTACGTAGCCTCACTACCGGTACCGGTGCCAGTCGCGATCGACCGGTGGGAAATCGCCGGTTCCAGTGGCCTTGGTCAGGCCGGTGCCTTCTCCCTTCGCTCGGTCGCAATCGGCACGTCACAACCGCTGCCCGTCAGTCCCATCAGCGCGAGGGCGCCAGCACCCGTAACCTGGTACGATGCACGAACCGGCGAGCGATTCTGGTCCGAGCGGCAGACTGGCGACTTCTTCGCACACCTCGGGTTCAGCGTCACAAATGCCGTGGTCACCGCCGCTACTGTCTGGGCATTGCATCGCATCACCCTGAACTTCGGCTACCGCCCGGTCGTCGCCCTCATCGTTGGCGTCGCGTTTGGCCTGGGCACCCTCGTGTGGCCGTACTCGAAATACGACTTCGCCGAACCAACCGCGTCACTCGCCTTGGCTTTGGCGGTGCTGGCGATCCACCGGATCTTTCCGCCGAACATCGCTCCCAGCGCGAAAACTCCATCGCTGGAGCAAAGCGCCCTTGCATCAGGGGCGTTGGGGAGGGCTAAGCGAAGCGAATTTGCATCAGGGGCGTTGGGGGGGGGCAGTGGTCCAACGTTGATCCCGCCTACCCCCTCACCGGCGCTCGTAGGATTCGCAGACCCTCTACCGCCCCGCCGCAACGTACGCCTGATGGCCTACACGACAATGCTGGCCCTCATCTTCGCGATCGGGGCGAAATACACCGCCATCCTCGGGGGCATCGCGGTGATCACCGAACTTCTCATCTCGTCCCAACCATGGCGTCGTGACCGGCGAAGCGATGCCCTCAGGTTTGCCGGGATTGTCGCCTTGC
>BJHB01000052.1:0-11973 GCA_014191415.1 Chloroflexota bacterium | reverse complement strand
ACCACGTGTCAAGGGGCATCCTGAACGTGCACCCAAAGGGTGGACAGCCTCCCGAAAACCGGCCACACTGGCCGGGAAAGGAGACACCGTGGCCCGCCGACGCAGTGTTCCCGTTCCGGCACCCGCACGTGGGGCAGATGTGGCTGCCGGCGACCTGCCAGGCACCGCTGATGCCGGCACCATCGATCTGCCAACGCCGATCATCCGGTCATACGTTGCCCCGTCTTCCGCTGAGTTCCGCCACCAGGCGGTCCTGCTGACACGGTCCACGAACGTTCCCGTGACCCATGTTGCCCGGGAACTGGGCATCAGCATTGGCACCTTGCGCGACTGGTCCGCCAAGGCCCGCCACGCCCCGCGCCAGCTGCACGAGGGAACATCCGAGACCGGGCAGCAGGAAAGGCGATCGGACTACCGGTGGCGGTCGTGTTCGGCGCTGTCGCCCCGCCATCGCACACGCCCGGTCAGCCTAGGGAAAAATTGAGACTTATGCGACGTCCCACCCATCGGCATCGCCAGAACGCTGGTTCCATTACTACCGCCCACGGGTGAAACAACAACTTCGCGCGAGTTTTATCTATCTTGGCGCATTTCTTAGGCAAGAATCCTGATGTTTTCACGTGGCCTGCCGCGCCTTTGACATTCGATCAAGCAAGGTTTCACAACCCGCAGTAGACTGCGATTTCTAGGGGGAAAACCATTGAAACCATTGCGGGTAGGAATTATCGGTACCGGGAGAATTTCAGGATCGCACATTACAGGTTACTTGGCTACTGAGGGCATTGAACTTTACGGAGTGTGTGACGTAGTTGAAGAACGTGCAGTTGCTGCTTCTGAAAAACATTCCATTCCACATGTCTTTAAAAACTTCGAGGCACTCGTCAATTGCCCGGAAATCGATCTGGTGAGCGTCTGTACTCCGCCGTTCGCGCACAAGGATCCGACCATTGCCGCACTCGAGGCTGGCAAGCACGTGTTGTGCGAGAAGCCGATGGCTCTGACGGCCATGGAGGCCGAGGCGATGGTGGACGCGTGGGAGCACGCAAGAGTGCGGCACGGCAACCTTTTCACGATCGGGTACCAAGGCCGATGGACGCGCAGCGCCCAACTGCTTAAAAAGTTCATTGACGCCGGTGAGCTCGGCGACATCTACTACGGACGGGCGCTTGCCACTCGTCGCCGTGGCTTGCCGGGATGGGGGGTATTCACCGACAAGCGCCTCAACGGTGGCGGGCCAGTCATCGACATCGGCGTGCATGCGCTTGATCGCGCGCTCTGGCTGATGGGGCATCCGGACCCTGTATCCGTGATGGCGGTGACCTTCAACAAGTTCGGGAACCGTCCAGGGATGTTCAATCCTTGGGGACCATGGGATCACAAGGGTTTCGACGTAGAGGATGCTGCCTTCGCACTAATCCGGTTCGCGAATGGGGCATGCCTTCAACTTGAATGCAGTTGGATCCTGAATATTGAGCGCAGCATTTCAAAGACAATCCTGTGCGGCACCGAGGGTGGCGCCGAAATTGATCCTCTGAAGATCTATCAGGAGCGCCACGGCACCATCCTGGACGTGATCGTGCCTCAGGGAGTGACTGAAGGGCAGGATGCTCCCGCAGACCGGCCACACACGGTCGAGATCCGTGGATTTGTCAAGGCAATCCGCGAGGGTACCGACCCGCTTGTCCACCCACGCGAAGCCCTGATGGTAGCGCGGATTGTGGATGCAATTTACGAGAGCGACCGGGAGGGGCGGTCAATACAGTTGCAGGGTGCGTGAAGGCTCATGCCAGACCTTGGTATCTCTCCGACTGCAGACTGGATCTTTGCATTGGACGGCGGCACGGTGATCCGGTTACGAGTTGACCCCATAGTCAAGCTCACCGAGTCCAATCGGTTAAACGGATGAGGAATTGCGCGTTTGCCTTCAGCAGAAATGGTGTGCCCGACGGTTTGCACCCTGTGGAATATGGTGCTAGCGTACGCACGCTCAGGAGCATCTGGGTCTTTTCCGTACTCAAGACTATGCTGGCTTTGTGAGGTTTGGATAATGGGAATACGCCAGTTCGCCAGCTGGGACACGCGCGTCGCAATAGCTCGGTGCTTGGTTTTCCTGGTGCTCGTGAGCTTGACGGCGGCATGCACCAGCAGCTCTGGGGGCGCATTTGGATCGAATGATCCTGGCGTAACCGGCACCGTTGTCAGTGGCAAATCCGATACCGCAGGACTGTCCGCTGGCGCAGCCTTGACTGCCCCGCCAACCGCCACAAAGTTGCCGTAGTTTGCACATGACAATACAAAATCCTGTACATGCTGGCAACGTCTTGATAACGATGACACTCGATTCTCATACCGGTCATCATGGGTTGGACCTGTATTCATGCAAGGACATTTGACCTGGACGAAAGACCGTGCTAGCGTACCCGCGCAGTGACGCAGTCACTACCTACATGAAGGGACAACAAGGCACGTTGTCCTACCCTTCTACCCGCAAAAATTTAGGAGGCAAGGCACATGGATTTCAAACGTCCTGCACGATGGACCGCATCTGCAACACGACGCGTCTTCGTTGGCGCTGGTGCGCCCCTCGCAGTGGGCGCAGTCCTGGCAGCATGCGGTGGCGACGCGGCTCCACCGGCGCCGACCGCCGCTCCCAAGCCTGCCCCAACGAGTCCGCCAAGCCCGACGACCGCCCCGGCTGCCGCTCCACCCGCTGCTCCAACTACCGCTGCTTCCAGTGCACCCAAGCCAGCCGCCACGTCGCCGGCAACCGGTCAGCCGATGCAAGGCGCGCTCATTCCCACGCCACGAAACCAGACCGTCGTCCTCGACCAGGGCAATTTCCAAGTCTTTGACAGCTTCAACCCGTTCATCCCGAACGGGCAGCAATACCAGGCGGGGTACCAGCAGGCGTGCAAGGAATTCCTTTTCTACGCCAACTTCGCAGCGGGCAAGGTCCAGACGCACCTTGGGACAGGTTGGAAGTACAACGCCGACTTCACCCAGCTAACCATTTCCCTCGAACCCCGCGCGAAGTGGAGTGACGGGCAGCCGTTTACCTCAAAGGATGTCAAGTTCACGATAGAGATGCTTATCAAGAACCCAGCGCTTCTCTCCGGCGCAGACGTGAGGAGGTTTGTCGACACCGTTGACGCCCCAGATCCCGCCACGGTCACGATAAAGTTGAAGGTGGCGAATCCCCGGTTTCATTACACCTTCATCTGTGGCATCGTCAATGGGTTCGAGGTTGTTCCTGAGCACATCTGGGCAAAGGAAGATCCCGCGACCTTCAAGTCCAATCCACCAATCCGGACCGGCCCCTATGTCCTCGATCGCACGATACCCGAACAGTTCATGTTCATTTGGAAGAAAAATCCCAACTACTGGAACAAGGACAAGGAAGACTTCAAGCCGGCATACGTCATCTACCGGTCCACACCAGTCGTGGACTCCGCAATGGAGGAGTTCAAGCGTGCGCAAACCGACATGCCGTCGGTTCCGTATACCCAGATGAAGGCGATGCAGGACGGTGGCTACAAGCCGATGCAGATCCTGACCCGCTTCCGCGACCCTTGCCCGCGCGGACTGACTTTCAATACCGATGCGAGCAAGGGTGTCCTGGCTGACCCCAAGGGGCGCCTGGCAATCTCATACCTGGTAGACCGGGAAAAGATCGGCGCCAATGTCTGGCTGTTGAAGACCCCCGCGGCCCAATACCCATGGGCAGACTACAATTCCAACAGCCAGTGGGAAAACAAGGACCTTGCGTCCAAGTACCCACTTGCGTTCGACCCCAAGAAAGCGGTGAGCCTCCTTGACGAGATCGGTGCGAAGCTGGGAGCCGATGGAAAGCGGTCATTCAATGGGAAGCCAGTCCAGATCGAGATCGGTACCCAGGCGATCGTCGGAAACCCCGAACATGCGATCGCCGAGATGGTCGCTGGTGAATTGACCAAGCTCGGCGTCGATGCGACTGCCAAGTCCTATAGCGGGACAATCTGGACGACGAAGTACCTCACTGGTGACTTCGACATCTGGTCGGGGTGGGTCTGTGGTGCGGACTATGACCCGAACCGCTTGTTCACCAATTACCAGTCCGATAAAGCGGTTCCGGTCGGCACATCGGCGCCAAGCGGGAATGAGGCACGCCTCAAATCCCCGTCCTTCGATGATGCATCGAAGAAGCTCGACACGGCTGACCCCACCGATCCCAAGAACAAGCCACTCTTTGACACCGCTCTTGAGGAATACTACAAGGTCATCCCGTCCACACCGATCATTCAGACAACATACCCCGTGTGCACCAACCTCACCTACTGGACGGGATGGCCGACAGATGGGGACCTGTACTCGGTGCCACTGAATTGGTGGGGGCAGTTCCGGTGGGTATTACTGGGGCTCAAGCCAACTGGGGCTGCCTAATCATCTTCCCAGGAATTTTCTGGGTCTTGCGGGCGGGGCTGGTAGCACCTGCCGCGCCCGCGTGTCTCGTCAGACCACAACAGTCTCGAAAGGGATGCCTCTTGTGACCGTTCGCTCCCTGCCAGGACTGAAATCGACCACTGTGGAGCACACACTTGACGCATGGCATCGCTGGTGGATCAACCATACGTACCTGTCGTACTTGCTGCGCCGTCTTGGTCTCTACGTTGTCTCACTCTGGGGCGCGTTCACGGTGACGTTCCTGTTCTTTCACATGATTCCCGGCAATCCCATCCAGTCGTTCCTTGAAAGCCTTCAGCAACAGGAGGTGTACGGGGTCAGCGCGGGTCAGGAAGTGGTCGAACATTACAAGAAACTCTTCGGCCTTGAGGGAAACCTGTTCGATCAGTATGTCGCCTATCTCTACCGCGTCTTCGTGGCACATGACCTGGGGCCAGCGCTGATCAACTTCCCCACCGATGTGACGCTGATTGTCGCCCGGGCACTTCCATGGACGATTGGCCTCCTCGGAATCGCGACGATCATGGCATGGTCCATCGGCGTCGCCCTGGGCACCCTTGCCGGCCACTTGCGGGAAGGGACATCGGCCCAGATCCTCACCAACGTTGCCATCGCGCTTTCCCACATTCCCGCCTACTTCATAGCCCTTATGCTCCTTTTTGTCTTTGCCTACCGCATGGCAGTGCTTCCGTCGTCCGCCGCGTACCAGGCATCGATCACACCCGAGCCATCGCTCGCGTTCATCTTGAGCCTGCTGCGCCACGGGACGCTCCCCGCGCTCTCCATCGTGATCGTTCAGGCATGCAATGAACTTATCGTGACACGGATGCTCATCGTCAGCACGCTTGGGGAGGACTATCTGACCCTGGCCGACGCAAAGGGGCTGAGGCCACGCCACATCCTCGCGCACTACGCGTTGCGCAACTGCTACCTCCCTTTGGTGACGGCGTTTGGCATCAATCTCGGTCGGATCATCAGTGGAAACGTCCTCGTCGAGCGCATATTCAATTACCCGGGGATCGGGAACCTGCTCGTGCAGGCAATCGCGATCCTGGACTTCAACACCATCCAGGGAATCATCGCAATGCTCATTTTTGCGGTGCTGACCGCAAACCTCGTGATTGACTTGCTGCTCCCTGTTCTCGATGCACGGGTAAAGAATTGGTAGCTGGGAGATACATTGCATGTGGGACACGATTGTCGGGCAGCTCCGGACCAGCTCGAGACTGCAGCTTGGACTGGGCTTGCTGTTCCTTTTGGTGGTGCTTGCCATCATCCATCCGCTGGCGTCGGCGGCGGTCGGCAGCCAGGATTCAGGTGGAGATCCACTCGCCATCGCAGCGTACCGTCCGTGGCTGATGCCAACGGGGTCCCATTGGCTCGGCACCGACCGGTACGGGCGGGACATCCTCGTGATGTCGCTCACTGGCCTCTCTGCGTCACTGCAGGTCGGGCTCATCGCCGGCCTGATTTCCACGGCAATCGGCGTCATTGTGGCGTTCGTTGGCGGTTACAAGGGCGGGGTGTGGGACAGCACGCTTCGGACCGTGACCGACATGTTTCTCGTCATCCCGAGCCTGCCCCTGCTGCTGGTGCTCTCTGCCTACGTGCGTCGGGTCTCCCTTGCCCAGGTGGGCGTCATGTTGGCAATATTCTCGTGGGCATTTGCAGCGCGGACGATGCGCGCGCACGTACTGAGCCTCCGGAGCCGGCCGTACGTCGACCTCGCTCGGATCAATGACGCGAGCGATATGGAGATCATCTTCCAGGAGCTCCTTCCAAACCTTCTTCCCTACATCGGTGTCGGGTTCGCCAATGCTGCGATCAACAGTATCTTCGGCCTCGTGGCACTCGAGGTGATCGGCCTTGGTCCTGCAGGCGTCATCGACCTGGGCATGATGATCAATTTCAGCATAAATTGGGGTGCGATGAGCTTGGGCGCCTGGCCATTGTTCATGGCGCCAATAACGCTCCTGTCACTGCTTTTCATGGCCCAGCAGCTCGTGAACATCGGACTGGAAGAGGTCTACAACCCCCGGTTGCGGTCGGTGGCCGGAGCATGACGTCCGCAGGAACTGCCACTACCGGAGGAACCCTGCTTAGCGTGCGTCACCTGACCGTCGAATATGCCACGGTACGAGGAAGTGCCCGAGCGGTTGACGACGTTTCACTTGAAGTCAACCGCTCGGAAATCGTCGGGATTGCCGGCGAGTCCGGGTGCGGAAAGACGACCCTGGCCAGCGCGATCCTCCGCCTTACCCGGCCACCGGGCCGAGTGACGGCCGGAACGATCAGGCTTTTCCCAAGACGTGGCGCTCCCGTGGAGCTCCTCGGTGCAGAGGGTGAGGAGCTTCGTTCAGTCAGGTGGCGTCATATGGCCTACGTCCCCCAAGGTTCAATGAATTCCCTCAACCCCGTCATGCGTGTCGGCGAGCAGTTCGAGGACGCCATCACGCATCACGACGGCCAAACCGCCCAGAAACTCGGAGAGAGAATTGCCTATCTTCTGGATTTGGTTGGGCTTGGGGCGCACGTAGCCCGGATGTACCCGCATGAACTGTCAGGAGGCATGCGCCAGCGAGCGATCATCGCGATGGCAATCGCCCTCGATCCTGACCTGGTCATTGCCGATGAGCCAACGACGGCGCTAGACGTCAATGTGCAGCGGGTGATTATCCAGACGCTTCGGGACTTGAGAGATCGCCTCGGGATGTCACTGGTCATTGTCACGCACGACATGGCCGTCCATGCGCAGCTCGCCGACCGCGTCGCAGTGATGTACGCCGGAAAGATCGTCGAGGACGCCGAGGTGCGCGCGATTTTCCACCATCCAAGGCACCCGTATGTCCGGCGATTGATAGGCGCAATTCCGCGCGTCGGGGGCGGTCGGTTCCGCTTGGACGGAATTGACGGCGCTGCGCCCAGCCCGCTCGCGTGGCCAGCAGGCTGCCGGTTCCGAGCGCGCTGTGCCGAAGCACTGCCAGAGTGCTCCACGGTCATGCCTGAACTCGTCGTGAGAGGGGCACCAGATGGTGAGCAATTGACGAGGTCAATGGTTGCCTGCCATCTCCATCCGGCAGAGGCAATCGATACCGATGTGTCAGGGCTTGAGGTCGCGGCACAGTCACGCAAGGAGGACCGGTGACTTCGACACCGACGCCCGCATCCACCGCCTCCCCTTCGGACACCGAGACACATGGCACGAGGCCCGCACGGCATCTCCGGCTGGAATCAGTGACCCATGCCTTCCGCGGCGCTGCGTATCGCCATCTCGGCGGCGAACTTGTGGCGGTCGATGACGTGTCCATGTCACTCGCCTCAAATCCTCCCCAGATTGTCACTCTGGTTGGAGAAAGCGGTAGCGGAAAGAGCACGGTCGCGAGGATGCTCCTCGGGTTGCTCAAACCCGCTCAGGGACGAGTGACCTTTGACGGCGACGACATCTACCAACTCTCATCGCAGGGACGGTCCTCATACCGGCGCGCTGTCCAAGGGGTCTTCCAAGACCCATACGGAATCTTCAATCCCTTCTTTCGCGCCGATCGGGTGCTCTGGAAAGCGATTGACCGGTTCGGCATGGCCCGCAACCGGGCTGATGCGTTGGCGGTGATCGAGCAGTCGCTGGCGGCGGTCCAACTCCGGCCCACTGACGTGCTTGGCCGCTATCCGCACCAGCTCAGTGGCGGTCAGCGCCAAAGGATCATGCTTGCCCGTGCCCACCTGCTCCAGCCAGCGTTCATCGTTGCAGACGAACCGGTTTCAATGCTGGATGCTGCCGTTCGGGTCCATTTCCTGAACATCCTTCTTGACTTTCGCACGCAATATGGAATGAGCACGCTGTTCATCACACATGACCTGTCAAATGCGTTTTACGTGGGCGGACAGTTGCTTGTGATGTCGCGCGGACGGATTGTGGAACGAGGTAGCACCGATGATGTGATGATGCGCCCGGCTCATCCGTACACGCAATTGCTCCTCGCATCGCTTCCGTCGGCGGACCCCGACGTCCGCTGGACGGACAGGATGACGGACACCGAACAGACCACCGCGAAGCCCTCAGCTGATCGCACGCGATGTCTGTTTGCGGAACGATGCCCCCATGTGATGGACCGTTGCTGGCATGAAGTACCGCCGACCTACGCGGTCAAAGGAGAACCGTCGGGGGACACCGAGATCCGGACCAGTACCGTTCGCCCGGCTCCGAGTGCGGATGCGACTGCGGATGAGCAAGCCCATGCAGTCGCGTGTTTCCTTTACGACCCAGCGGAGCGGAATTCGCCCCTGCCCCTTGCGCATTCCGGCAAGACATGAGGATCCGAATGAGCACCTTGGTGCTTGCGCTGCACCTGATGCTCACCTCCGGATGTGCCGTACGGGTTGGACACCCGATCGATCGGCAGACTGCCGATGCTGCGGATCCGGTGCCAACGGTCGATCAGGAGGTCGTGGCCCAAGCGACGGCCCAGCCTCGAGCTGATCCAGGCGCAATCCTCACGTGTGACTGCCTCGATCATCGCTGATGGTTCCGTCTCCTGGCATGCCCTGTGGCGCTCCAGCCGGATTCTGTTCAACCGGCAATCACGTGGCGGGGGGCACTGGTTCGGTGCGATGCGCCGATTTGAAATCCCAGTGTCGCCGGTCGTGACTTGTGACAAATCAATTCATTGTGTGTCATGTCGTTGCCACTGAGTGGCGGAACGGAAAGGGAAGGATCGAAAATGACAGGTACAGGTACCCCAAGGAAGGTACGCATTGGTTTTGCATCCGCCGAGCACTTGCATTTTTCCACGCTGATGCGTGCAGCGCTTGAGTGCAGCGCTGCGGACGTTGTCGGGATGTCTGTCGAGGATGCAGAACACCGCGCATTCCTCTCCGAGCGATTCCCAACAGTACCGGTGTTCGGTTCAGATCTCGAATTGCTTGATCGGGCGCAACCTGAGGCGATCGTGACCACTCACAACAACCGGGACGCCGTGGAGGTCGTTTGCGAAGCGGCTCGGCGTGGCATGCACGTGATGAAAGAAAAGCCGATGGCGTCCACCCTCGCGGGGGCTGACAAGATGATCGCCGCGTGCAGGCGCAATGGGGTTCGCTTGATGGTCAATTGGCCCACCAACTGGTCACCCGCCCTGCACCATGCCAAAGAGTTGGTGGACGCGGGAACCATCGGGCAGGTCTGGCAGGTTTACAACCGGTCGGGTCATGGAGGTCCACCGCAGGACTTCATGAGGAGGGACCCCGTTGCCAGGATTGGATGGGGATGGCTCATGGACCGCGAGTTGAACGGCGGCGGTGCATCGGTCGATTTCTGCTCGTACGGCGTGGTTGCGAGCCTCTGGTTGATGGGGCGCCCGAGCAAGGTCACGGCATTCGGCGGAAAATACTCACAGGAGCATTTCACGGTTGAAGACAACGCTGCCGTCCTGCTCGGATATCCACATGGACATTCGGTGGCGGAAGGCACATGGACGCAGCCGGCGGCGGCCCACCGCATCCCCCTCATGATTTACGGGACCGAAGGTTCCATCGCAGTGACCCGGGGCAACGAACTCCAGCTCGCTGTACGTCCTGCCGCGGGACAACAGGCTGAGATACAGACAATCTTGGCACCTGACCTCCCTCCACATCTGCAATCAAGTGTTGCGCATTTTGTACATTGTATTATGTCAGGTGACGACTTTGTAGGCCTGGTGAGCGCCTCTCTCGGCCGTGACACGCAGGAGGTGTTGGAAGCGGCAACGATTGCCATGCGGAATGGGGGTGCAGTTTCACTCCCGCTGCCTGGGTTTCTTTATTAGAGCCGCAGACGCACAGGGTGCTGGTCCTTCCAAGATACCCACAGGACAAAATACCTAGGCGTGCGCTGCACAAGTCTGAATCTCCGGGCTTGGGGACGTCGTCCCGATCAGGTTCGTCTGGAACGGTCGCCAGCGGTCTGCGGAACCTGGCCGGTGACCAAGCGCGAGGTGGTTCGATCCGCCCGGAGGGGGTCCGGGCACGGTCCGCCGACCTCCTGGAGGGCCCGGCCGGGCCCTTCAGGAGGCCTCCCGAACGCTTCCGGGCAGCTCCGGCCTAGCTGTCATCTCTGACGACATCTATTCCACCGTCTCTGACCGGCGGCCCCGTCGCACTAAAAAGGGGTGGCGGGGCGGTGCTGGTTCCGGGTCACCGGGCAAGCAGAACCCAGACGCACCGTCATGCCACGCCCCGAGGCGCGCGACAAGTTGGTGAAGATCATCGTCGGCCAGCTACGGGAAAGAATAACTTGGATCCGGGTTGCTGCGCATCTCTTCTTCCTGGCAGTTCGACGAAGTCGCGGTCTCTCAAATCTTGAAACAGGCGTTTCCTAGCAGCGTCTCGACCAGCTCCAGTCAGCTACCACGCCACGATTATCTCCGCCGATGAGTCGAACGCGACAGGCGCGAGGACCACTTCGACGAACGGTGAGTGATACTCCCATGAATGAACCCCGGTTCCTGAGACCCCGGCTGGTTTGTCGTCGGTCCTAATCCTCAGTGAGAACTGGCGAAGGGGAGCCTGCCCCGTGAACGTCCCACGCGCCGCGCCAATGTGCACCGTCATTCGGCTTTCGCCTGCCGAACATGACAGGACGCTCGTGGAATAGCCACCAGAGGAATAGGCCTGAGAAGATCCATCATCTTCGTACAGCATCTCGGATGACGTTTGGCCTGATGCAGGTGGGTAGATGAGCAGCGTGAACTGGTCATTCGCCTGATCCGCCGTCCGCAGAGCGGATGACGTCATGGGGATGATCGCCCCACGGCGAACCATGACTGGGCACGTCTCGAGCGGACTTGCGATCGACACCGACGCCAGCCCGTGGTGACGCTCATGGGTCCAAAAGTCGTACCAGTCTCCCTCCGGGAGATAGACCGGCCATGATGTTGCGCCCGCACGTGTGACGGGAGCGACGAGAAGGCTTGGCCCGAACATGAACTGACTTCCGAGCTCCCAGACGTTTGGGTCGGCCGGATACCGGTAGGCGAGCGGTTGCATGATCGGCTCACCGACAGAGTGGGCCTGCCAAGCCAAGCCGTAGATGTAGGGGAGCAATTGCATCCGGAGTTCGCCGAATGTCCGGCAGATGCCCTCGACGCGGTCGCCATGCGCCCAAGGGACATGCTGACGCCATTCCCAACCATGAGACCTGAAGACCGGGCAGAACGCACCAAACTGAAACCATCGCGCATACAACTCCGGGGTAAGACCCGCGGGGAAAAAGCCACCAATGTCGGTTCCCCAATACGGGACGCCGGACATCGCGGTATTCAGCCCGAGTGGTAGCTGCGCCTCGAAGGTGGCGAAGGTTGTGTTGATGTCCCCTGACCACGTCGCGCCTGCATACCGCTGCATGCCCGCCCCCCCGGAACGACACAAGAGCCATGGTCGACCGTGAGGTCGATCCCGCGCTTCCCCTTCATGGAATGCCTGCATCCGAAGCATGGCATAGACGTTGTGAAGCAGCCTTCCCGATCCACCCGCAAGTTCTGCTGTGGCTGGCGGTCCTTCTGC
>BJHB01000051.1:0-12014 GCA_014191415.1 Chloroflexota bacterium | reverse complement strand
CCGTTCTACGAACAGGAACTACATCAATATCAGAAACTGTGTTCGGCCTTGACACAGATGCCGGTCATGGCAACTGAAATGCTGATGTACGACATGAAACTGTGCGCGGAATGGCTCATAGCCGGCGCAACGGACCTGATCCGCGTCAACGCTCGAAACGGTACGACCAGCCTTGTCAAGTTGGCGCACTTTGCCGAATTACATGGAAGCAACGTCGAGATGAATGCGATTGGCGGGCTCGGCGGTCATGTTCACGTCCAGTTGCAGTGCGCCATTCCCAATACCTATGCGTACGAATATTTCGCACACTTTCCGGGTCGTGCCAAGGAAATGGGCATTCTGAATGCGCCGGATGCCAAGGATGGGCACCTTGAACCCTCATTGCTTCCGGGATGGGGTGCCGAAATTGACTGGGAATATGTGAAGCAACGGACGGTTGCCGAGTACTGACAGTTGACGGTACTCACGAGCGGGGTTCTGTCCTTTTGGTTCACTTCTCGTTGACATTGGCTGCTTAGCGCTTGTGCATCGTCGCCGGTGATCTAGAAGGGCTTCGCTACAGTTGGGAGATATGACAAGTGATGGGCTGCCAGGATTGGCCGGCGACGTTGGCACGCGGCTTCGCGATTACCAGCTGCTCACGCAGCGAATTCGCCGGGCGGTCGTGGAACCATGGCGCCTTCGTGTGACGGGAACCCAGGGCATTTCCCCAACCGGGGGCAGGTACGACCTCTTTCTCGCGACCCTGCCGGCAAGGTCGGGAAATCCCCGCTTCAGGGTCCTTATCAACGGGGGCACTCACGGGGATGAACCCGGTGGAACCGAGGCGGTGGTTGCATTCCTTGAAAAGGATCCGACATCCCGCTGGCCCGACGTAGAGTTTTCGGTACTTCCATGCACGAACCCTTGGGGTTTTGAACACAACCGACGCCACGGGCCTGCAAACCGTGACCTGAACCGGGCATTCCAGAGGGCAACTCCCCAGACACCGGAGGTTGCAGCGGTCAAACGGGGTCTCCGGGGCCGGCGCTTCGACATGTTCCTGGATTGCCACGAAGACATCGATACTCCAGGCCTGTATGTCTTCGCTCCGGCGGCCCTGGGCAGGGTCATCGTGAATGCGGTGAGGCCAATCGGCCCCGTCCATGAAGGCGAACTCGTCGACGGTGAGATCCCGATCAACAACGGAGTTGTTGAAACCGATGCCAATCGGTTCCGCGCCCGTCGTCGTTCATGGAAGACGTGGCCCCTGCCGTTCTACATTGCGATGTACCACCAATTGCTGAAGCAGCGTCACGAGTTGTCTGGCGAGGATGATGCGCTCCCGCTTCGCGGTGCCACAATTGAGACGCCGATTTTCCTGACGATGGCAGAACGGGTTCGGCTCCACCACACTGCGCTCGAGGCCGCCCTGACCATGCTGCACCGAAAAGGTCGGTAATGGCATCACGCCGGAAAGACCGTAAATCTGTAGTGCCGGTTGTTGAACTCGTCGAGATTGACGCCGATATCGAGCCGATCCTTAGGGCACGCATCTCGGCAAAACGGTTGGTTCATTCCATCCATGTCGCGTCGCTCGCGCAGGCACTTGCGCGATGTCACGGTGTCGATTTAGACGGCGCACGACGTGCCGGGCTGTTGCATGACCTCTGGCGAGAGGCAGGGGCGGAATCAGTCCTCGAAGCGCGCAACCTCGGCCTTAATCGGGGAACTGCTATCGAAGCGGACGGGTCTGACGTCCTCGAGGATTGGATGGACGGAAACCCGGTCCTTCTTCACGGCGCACTGGCCGCGGTCGAGGCCAGGGATCGTTTTGCCCTTCCACAGGTGTGGTGCGACGCGATAGCGTTCCACACGACCGGTCGAGGAGGCATGACAGTCGAGGACATGGTGATCCATGTCGCAGATCACGCCTGCGAGGGTCGTCGGGGCGACCATGTGCATGAATGGCGGCAGATGGCCTTCAAGGACTTGGGGCGCGCCACCCTTGCGATGATCGAACACCTGGTTTCCAACCTCGTTGACGCCAAGGGGATGCTGTGGGTCCCCACAGTGGAGGCGAGAAACGACCTGCTCACAAGGTTCGGCTCAAGACAGCGCCCCAGCCCGTAAGCCCTGCCCGAAAAGACGGATGCAGGGCTGCGGTACGCGAGCGGTTAGCCCAGTCGATGTTCCGTTGACTGTTGTCCCTGACCAGTGGTCCCCGGCTGGAGAATATTCCTCTTGACAGAGGCAATGACTTCCGCCACGGACGCCGTGGACTGGGCGCGGGTGGAGAGGTTCCGAAGAGTTGCTGTCTTGGAACTCGCCTCGTCCTCGCCGACGACAATCGCGTGTCCGGCGCCTAAGCGGGACGCGGTCTCGAGTTGCTTGCCCATTGGGCGGTCTGGTTCAGTCGAGACTGAAACCATCAGTCCGGCCGCTCGGGCATCTGAGGCGACCTTGCCTGCCCAGCCGAGGTTTGCTGACCCGAATGCGATCACAACCACGTCTGGGACAGCCCGGACGTGGTCGAGACGTGCCAGGCTGGCAAGCGCGTCGGTGACGCGTTCGAGACCGAACGAGAACCCGACAGCTGGAATGTCGCGACCAGTGAACCGCCCGATCAGACGATCGTACCGTCCACCGCCTCCGAGGCTGCCTGCCGTGTAGTCGGGAGAAACGACTTCGAGGATTGTGCTGGTGTAGTACTCAAGCCCGCGAGCAAGGGTCGGGTCGTAGACGAGGTCATCATCGGCAATGCCTAGGTCGCGTGCGGCGGACAGCACGTCGTGCAGGCGCGCCGGTGGGGGCGAGGCTTGCAGTCGGTGGAGGATGTCGCGTGCGCTCTCTTCGGTTCGTCCGTGGATTGCGAGTTCACGGACAACGCCGTCTTCGCCAATCTTGGCCAGCTTGTCAATCGCGATGACATCGCCCTTGGTTAGTCCGAGGCCATCGAAAAGGGTTCGGTCGTTGACGAGCACCTTGACCCGATTAAATCCAATTGCGCGGAACCCTTCGGCGGCGACACAGATCGTCTCGGCATCGGCGACGACACCCGGGGCGCCCGCGGTATCGACATCACACTGGGTGAATTCGCGCTCGCGTCCGCGACCGGTATTTTCGCCCCGCCAAACGCGCTGGAACTGATAGCGCCTGAAGGGTCGGGGAAGGTCTCGGTATTGGGCAATGACCCGTGCGAACGGGACGGTTTGGTCGTAGCGCAAGGCCACATCTCGTCCGCCCATGTCGTTGAAGCGATAGATCAGTTTCTCCGCCTCCGCCCCGTACCTGCCAAGGAGGACGTCCGCGTATTCGAGCGCGGGAGTCTCGAGAGGGACGTAGCCCCACGAAGCGAACGTTCGGCGAAGTTGCTCCATGATCCACTCACGGCGTGAGGCGGCTTCTGGAAGGTAGTCGTTGAACCCCTTCAGGGTTCGCGGCTCGATCCGTATTTCCCGGTCGGTCTGCGCGTCCCCTGCCGGTTCTGCCGATCCCTGCTGGAGTTCCGGTGGGGTGGTTTCCTTGCCGACCATGGTGCCTATTCCTTCCGTACCTAGGGAGTATCCCCGACAGGCGCAAGCGCACGGTACCTGACCAGAGCGGGGAAACGTATCCTCGCCTGAACCAATGGTGGTGCTCGCCCGATGGCGACGGGATAGGGTGGAGAGCGATGCGGTTGATCATTGTCGAAAGCCCCAAGAAAGCGCGGACCCTTGGTTCGTTCGCAGGGACTGGGTATCGGGTGATCGCCACCATGGGCCATGTGCGCGACCTTCCCGGCAAACGGCTTGGCGTGGATGTCGGGAATGGGTTTGCCCCGGAATATGAGGTCCTTGATCGGGCGAAGCGCACTCTCGCTTCCATAAGGGGTGCGGCTCGTGGTGCCGAGTTCATCCTGCTGGCGACTGACCCTGACCGTGAAGGTGAGGCAATCGCGTGGCATGTCGCCGAGGCACTGGGGTTGTCCCCTGGGCGGACTGCTCGGATCGTGTTCCATGAGATCAGTGAGCGCGCCTTGCGCCAGGCGTTGGCAACGCCTCGGGCGATTGACCAGTCACTTGTGGATGCCCAACAAGCGCGACGTGTGCTTGATCGTCTGGTCGGGTACGGGGTCAGCCCGCTTCTGTGGCGAGCGGTGGCGCGCGGGACTTCGGGCGGGCGGGTGCAGTCGGTGGCGCTTCGCTTGATCGTTGATCGTGAGCGCGAGGTTCAGGCATTTGTTACCCGAGAGTTCTGGACGGTTGACGTGGAACTTTCGGTCCCCGGTGCATCAGAGGCCGACCACTTCCTCGCCCGGGTGACCGGGGTTGATGGCGTGGACCCGGCGTTTCCTGACCAGGCGACAGTGGACACGATTATCGACGCACTGTCGGTTTCGACCTTTCGGGTTCTTGAGGTTGGGTCTGCCGAGACCAACCGGATGTCTCCGCCTCCCTTCACCACAAGCACCTTGCAGCAGGTGTCCGGAACGAGACTGCGGTTGTCGGCGAAGCGGACGATGCAACTTGCGCAGGATCTATATGAAGATGGCCTGATCACCTATATGCGCACGGATAGCGTTTCGGTTAGTCCAGAGGCAATTGCTGCGACCCGGCGCGTAATTGAGGCGGACTATGGGTCCGAGTATTTGCCGTCGTCACCGAGAAGGTTCCAGACGCGCACCCGCAATGCGCAAGAGGCGCATGAGGCGATTCGTCCGGTCGATGTCGCACGACGTCCACAAACGGTCCGTGGCATGGCGCGAGGCGATGCGGGGCGGCTGTATGAAATGATCTGGCAGAGGATGGTTGCCAGCCAGATGGCTGCGGCTCGGATCAGGACCGACAAGGCGAACATCGAGGCACGACGATCTGGGGAACCGCCCGGCCGGGTGATGCTTGAAGCGCGCGCATCCACACTTGTGGTTGCGGGATGGCTCGGGTTGTACGGCGCAACAGTCGAACGCGGGAGTGCTCCGGCCGAGACCCTTGCCGATGGCGAGGTTCCGGCGCCGGTCAATTCCAGGATGCCGGTGTTGGCACGCGACCAGAATTTACAGGCTCATGCAGTGCATCCAGCCCAACACTTCACCAAACCTCCGCCTCGCTATTCGGAAGCTGCTCTGGTGCGCGCGCTGGAGGCGGCAGGCGTGGGACGGCCGTCGACCTATGCGTCCATTGTGTCAACCATCGAAGAACGGGGGTATGTTGGCCAGGCATCCCGCGTGTTCGTGCCCACGCCACTTGGGTATGCGGTAATCGACTACTTGCTGGAAAGGTTTCCGTCGATCGTCGACGTGGCTTTCACGGCGCAGATGGAGGACCAACTCGATGAGATCGCTGAAGGGAAGATTGGCTGGCAGGCGATGTTGGCTGGGTTCCACGGCCCGTTCTCGTCAAACATTGCTGAGGCCTCGCGTTCTGCCCCGTCGGCGCGCCCGAGCCGGGTAGGTGAGGCAGGTCGTTCAGGATCCGTTGGTGATGGCAGGGAGGCGGTTGCAGAAACGCGCGCCCGGCGGATCCGATCGTCCGCGCGTTTGGCTGGTCCCGAAGGCGCTGTGACCGGCGCAACTGGCGATCATGGTGGCGTTGCCACAAGGACCGCAAGGCGAACGAGGGCTGCCGGGACCACAGGTGCGTCGCCGGGTCCGACGCCGGCTCTTGGTGACACGGCAACTCCTCGACGCCGTTCCCCGGCAAGGAACGCGCGTTTGGCGCCCACGGACGCCGGGAGCGGGCAGTCCGACGGGGCAGCCGCAGTTCCGATTGTTGATCCCACCGCTCCGACAGCATGCCCCAAGTGCGGCTCACCGATGGTGGCACGCACAAGTTCCTGGGGACCATTCACGGCGTGTAGCGGTTATCCGAAATGTAAGTACATCCATCGAGCTGATCAGGATTCGGATGGTCCCCGCGTGGGGCCTCGACGCCGTCCGTCATCGCGTCAGCGGCAACCGGATCCTATGACAGCACGGGTTGTTCGCGGGCGCCGGACACCGCGCAGACGGCGGAATACCGACTGACGGATTGTCGTCTGGTGACCAGTTTGCGCGAGTGACCCGGTATTCTCGGATGACATCCACTCGTGTCGGATACGGGTTCATTACAACGGCAAGTCCGCCGAAATCGCAAGGAATGGCATGTTTACGGTTGGGACTGCCGGTCACGTTGACCACGGGAAATCGACGCTCATTGAGGCACTGACCGGGATCGATCCCGATCGCCTGCGCGAAGAGAAGGCGCGAGGCATGACGATCGACTTGGGTTTCGCCTGGTTGCGTCTGCCCGACGGTAGGGAAATCAGCATTGTCGACGTTCCCGGTCACGAACGGTTCATCAAGAACATGCTGGCAGGGGTGGGTGGCATCGACGCTGCGTTGCTCGTGATCGCTGCCGATGAGGGGATCATGCCCCAGACCCGCGAACACCTCGACATTCTCGACTTGATCGGAGTGAACCACGGGGTGGTCGCGCTGACCAAGGCGGACCTGGTAGATGACGAGTGGCGGGCTTTTGTTGCCGAGGAGGTGCGCGAGACGCTTCGCGGGACGTCATTGTCGGGGGCGTCGATCGTTCCCGTATCGGCGTTGGCAGGTACAGGACTGCCCGATCTTGTCTCCGCGTTGGGTGCCGTTCTCGATCACGCGCCGGTGCGTCGCGACCTTGGTCGTCCCCGAATGCCCGTCGACCGGGTGTTCTCCTTGGCTGGTTTCGGCACTGTCGTGACAGGGACACTTCGCGACGGCAGCCTTGAAGTTGGGCAGGAACTCGAGGTGCTCCCGGACGGGCTACGGACCCGTGCCCGAGGTCTGCAAAGCCATCGCACCAAAGTTGATGTCGCGCGTCCAGGCCGTCGCGTTGCAATCAACTTGGCGGGTGTAGCAACCGATGACCTCGGACGAGGTGCAGTTGTGTCGCTACCGGGGGTCATGCGTCCGACCCTTGCCGTCGATGTGAGGGTCCGGATCCTCGCCGGAGTGTCTCGGCCACTTCCGCACGGGGCGCTTGTCGGGTTCCACACTGGTACGTCGGAGACGGTAGCGCGCGTCCATATGCTGGAAGGGGACCGGATCGAGGAAGGGGCTACCGGTTGGGTCCGCCTGAGGCTTGCGCATCCGGTTGCGGTTGCGCGCGACGATGACTTCATCATCCGCGCACTGTCTCCCGGCGAGACATTGGGCGGTGGGCGGATCGTTGACGCGCATCCCGCGATTCGACGCCGGCGCCAGACCGGTTTGGTCGCCGCTCTCGAGGCGCTTGCCGACGGATCACCTGAGGACGTGGTAGTTGGAACCCTTGCCCGCATCGAGCCTGCTTCAAGCAGTGATCTTGTCGCGGCGTGTGGACTGATGCCCGCCAGTGCCCTGCCCCTGATAGAAGCGCTTCTGGCGCGGGGAGAGATTGTCCCGGTTGGAGGAATGAACTACACACGGGGTGGATGGAACCGTATCAGTGACCGACTTGTGGCGGTTCTCGATGCGTATCACGGAGAGTTTCCCTTGAGGCCGCTCATGTCGAAGGAGGAGCTCAAGAATCGCCTTGGGTTGCCCACACGGGTCTTCGCCGGCGCACTCGCACGGTTGGCTTCGCTCGATTCCGTCGTCGACGGCGGGACGGGTATCCGTGCTTCTGGGCATCACGTTCGGTTTCTTGGCGCGTCGCTTCTGGTTTCCGAAGCCATCACCACGGCAATCGGGCGCTTGCCGTTATCGCCGCCGACGTTGACAGAACTGACAGCGTCGATTGCGGTGGTACGCGGTGCGCCTTCGGTTGAGGAGGTTGTTGGTGCGCTTGTGGCAACCGGAGCGCTGGTGAAAGTCAGCGAAGAGGTGTATTTCGACAGGGGTTCGTTCGACGAGATGGTCACGCGCGTCGACGCACACTTCCGGACCCGTGGAGAAATCACTGTGGCCGAGGCGCGCGATCTGATTGGCACGAGCCGAAAGTACGTCCTTCCGTTTCTGGAGTACCTGGACCGGGAGAAGGTCACTCGTCGCAATGGTGACCTGCGATTGCCAGGAACTCGAGGATTTGGCGATATGATGCGACGGGGCGAGTGAACAGACCCCACTGCACGGAACTCGGTTGGGGCCACTCAGGTTCATGGGGTTCGACCGTCGCACTGCATTTCACGTGCCCGTGCCGGTCGGGTGGTAATCAGCGATTGTGGGGGTCGCTAACGAGCGATGACATCCGGGAACTGGCCAGCAGCAGTTGGTTTCGGGGCGCCCCATACGCATCCCTGATCCGGTCCGTTTGAATGACGAATGTCGGCATTAGGCGAGAAACAGGATCAGGTGGTGTCGTGATCGAGAAGGCGAGGACGCGAAACCACGATGTCGGCCTGCCTGAGACTGTGTCTGGTTTGCCGGTTATCGGTGGTGCTATGTCTCGCCAAGCCGGCGCCGCGGTAGATGATGGCATTGTTGACGTCGAGTCCCGGGTGATCCCGGAATCTGACCGGGTTCGCCAATGGAGACCGGGTGCGAGGCCTGCACCTCCAATTGCGCCGTCAGGGGCTGCCAGCGGGATGCGGGTGGTCAACGCCATTGAGCCCCGGCGCCGTCGCTCGGCCCCGTTGGTTCACGAGTCTGCGGGTTCGGGAGCGAGCCCGCATCGATCGACGCGGGGGATCTCGTGGCGTTCCATCACTCGGATTGGCGACCAGCTCGCCTCGTTCGCAAAGTTCAGGAGTTCCCATAAAACCCCTCCGGAGATAGCGGCGATCAATCCGGAGGAGTGGGTGCCGGTACCCCCGGTGCCTCCCACCCGTCTTTCGACGTTGGTCGCCTTCCTGCCATCACCGGGCGTGTTGATTTCGGCCGCGATCGCAGTGCCCGCCTGGGGTGCGCTCGGAGGCCTGTTGTTCTCTGTAGAACCGACAGCCCCGTATGCCCTGATCTGGTTCATGACGTTCCTGCTGATCGCAATAACCGCCACAGTCGCCCCATTGAGCAGGGCGGCTGGATTGGCATACGGGCGAACCCGACGCTATCGCGATGCGGTCTGGTTGCACAGTGTGCGTCAGGGAATCCTCTTGGGCGTCTTGGTCATCGGGATTGCGTTCCTGGCGTCGCTCAGAATGTGGACACCAATGGTCACGGTAATGCTGACATCATGTGTTATTGCGCTCGAGGTGTTGGTTATTTGGCGACGCTGAGTGAGTGGGGAGCACGCAAGTCTTCAAGGAAGATTCCGCGAACAACTCCTGATCCCATGGAACCGAAAAGATGATGCGTACGCCACTTGCCGTTTCCGACTTTGATCGCTTTGCCAAGTATTACGACGATGAACATGCGTCGTACACCGACGACCTCCCGATGTGGGAGGGGTTTGCAAGGCATGCCGGGGAAGACGGCGTTCTGGAGCTTGCGTGTGGAACTGGACGGCTCTTGGTTCCACTTGCTCGCGCAGGTGCAACGTTGACGGGTATCGACGTGTCGCCGGCGATGCTCGACGTTGCGCGAGAAAAAGTCTCGCGGGCATCCCAGGACGGGCGCGTAACACTCGTCGAGGCGGATATGCGCGCTTATGATCTGGGACGTCAATTTGGCCTTGTGATGGTTGGTCTCAACTCGCTGATGCATCTCGAGACGCGTCAGTCCCAACGTGAAGCAATCGAGACGGCGGCGCGACACGTCCGGGTCGGCGGACGCTTCGTGATCGACGTGTTCAATCCGGATGACGGCCTGCCCGACAGTGCTCAGGAAGGCCAGGTCTACCTCCACTGCCTCAAGGTACGCACCGATCAATCGCAGTTGCTGCACTTCCAGTCGCTTTCAGTTGACCGGGGCGAACAATTGGTCACGGTGACAAATTACTACGACGATGTTGATGGCGATGGAATGGTACGTAGGCACCTCGCGCCATTCCGGCTTCGATACCTTGCCGTCGG
This sequence comes from Chloroflexota bacterium, assembly GCA_014191415.1. Taxonomy (GTDB): domain Bacteria; phylum Chloroflexota; class UBA11872; order UBA12225; family UBA12225; genus UBA12225. The sequence continues at coordinate 2,159 of BJHB01000051.1, read as the reverse complement.
AGAACTCGAGTTGCTTGTGGAACAATCGGGCTTGCGGATTGAGGATCTGTACGGGTCGTATGATTTGGAACCGTTCAGGCACGGCAGTCCTCGGATCATCATCGTCGGTCGTCGACGCTGAACCCGGGCACTCGTCCGATACGCTCATGTCCAAACTGAGAGGCGCGACACCGCTTTCGTTGGGGCCTCTTCTGATCACGCCGGTGGCTTCCTAATGACTTCTGCTTCACCAACACGACATCGCCACCGCGTCCTGATGTTTACGGGCTATTACCTTCCGTATGTCAGTGGCATGACCATCTATGCGCAACGTCTCGCGGAGGGTCTTGTACGGCGCGGTCATCAGGTGACAATCCTTTGCTCACATCACGACCCTCGTCTACCGTTGCGCGAAGACCTTGGTGGCGTCCAGGTCGTCAGAAGCCGGGTCCTCTTTGGTTTTCGGAAAGGCGTGGTCATGCCCCTGTTCTGGTATGACCTCCAGCGATTGCTCCGGGACCACGACATTTTCCATCGTCACGTGCCAGGATTGCTCGACGCATACATCTCTACCCGGATCGCACGTGTGATGCACAAGCCGGTGATCTTCACCCACCACTGTGACATCTACCTTCCGTTCGGGTTACTCAACGACGCCATTACCGCAGCCATGCATACCGAATTGCGATATGCGGGTGAACTTGCGGACCTGATCATCTCGTACTCTCAGGACTACGCGGCGTACTCGCGGTTCCTCTCCCACAACCGCTCCAAGCTGCGCACGGTGTTCCCGCCCATCAAGATTGGGACACCGGATGATGCGCAAGCACAGGCATGGCGGACACGCCTCGGTCTTGACGGGCGGCGGATCATTGGCTTCGCCGGTCGGTTTGCGGCCGACAAGGGCGGGGATGTGTTGCTTCGTGCCATTCCCCGAATTCTGGAGTCGGTGCCCGACGCGCACGTTGTGTTTGCAGGTGAGTTTGCTCAGGTACGAGGTGAAACCTTTTTTGACGAATGCCAGGGATTGCTCGCCCCTGTCCGTGAACGGGTGACATTCCTTGGGAACGTGAATCCCGCCGACATGCCCAACTTCTACCGGATGTGCGACGTAGCGACGGTCCCATCTACCAACTCGACGGAATCGTGGGGGATGTGGCAGAACGAGGCTATGCTGTGCGGCACTCCCGCCGTGACTTCCGACCTTCCAGGTGTCCGGGTCTCGATCCGAACCACAGGCATGGGTGAACTTGTACGTCCGCACGATTGGCAGGGACTGGCGGATGCCTTGGTCCGCGTTCTGAATGACCGGGGTCGTTATCTCGTGGCCAAGCAGGACCCGCGCGTTGTGTTTGATCCTGAACGGACCATCGACGCCTACGAGGCTTGGTACGACGCACTTGCGGCTGGAACAGTGCCACCGGTCATGCCCTCGCCGGTTCACTAGGTGGAGAGACTACGGGTTTAACCGCTTTCGCCTGACGGGCGCAATGAAGCTGACGGAATTTGCAGCAATCGTGATCAACGCTTCGGTTGAGCGCTGACGCTTTCGTCGAGCATGCAGTCCATCCGTCGTGGGTTGGGTCACCACTCTACGGGACCGGGCACGTACCGGTAGGATTTCCGTGTTTACCATGCCGGAACCGCCAAATGCCGCATCGTCGGTGTTGAGAATCTCTTCCCACCGGCCACCCTTCGGGACAGGAACCGCTAGTAGGGCCACAGTTTCCGAAGAGAAGTTGCACACCACCACCACAGGGGGGTCGCTCGTGGCACCAAAGCGGGCGAAGGCAATTACGCCCTGCGATGCAGTTTCCGCCGTGAGCCACCGGAACCCGTCGGGATGCGAGTCGAGGACGTGCATCGCACCGTAGGTCTGGTGGATTCGATTGAGGGTGCGCACCAAATCCTGCACGCCCCGGTGAAGGGGAGTTTGGGTGCCACCTGTTCCCGCGAACTCGAGAAGATGCCAATCGAGGCTGCGACTTTCGTCCCATTCCCCCCACTGGCCGAATTCGGATCCCATGAAAAGCAGCTTCTTGCCCGGGTGGCCATATTGGTATGCAAAAAGCGTTCGCAATCCCGCGAACCGATCCGGGTCTGAACCAGGCATTTTGGTGAGTAGGGCGCGCTTGAGATGGACGACCTCATCGTGCGAGAGCGGCAGGACGAACCTTTCG
>BJHB01000050.1:0-12063 GCA_014191415.1 Chloroflexota bacterium | reverse complement strand
GGTCAGGTAGGCAATACCCCGCTCGACCCCCTCCTCAAATGTGCCCTCATGTATGTGGAGGTGTATTCGGGCATGCGCGCCAAAGGGATCGGCACGATCCAGTTCCTCGATCCGTTCCACCGTGTCACGTGCCTCGCCAAACCGACGGCCACGGACCAAGCTGAACACCTCATTCACCAGAACCTCGATATCGGGTGCAGGCAATTCGCACTCGGTCGTCATTTTGGCTCCTCCTATTTCGTGCGGGATATCCCAACGGCAATGCCTCAAAGAGACCCAGCTACTCAGCTGGAGGGTCCATCAAACCGGAGAAGGCTACGCGGGTGTTCGAGAAGGGGAACAACATCAGCGGTATGGATGTACCAGTCCAGAAGTCGCTCTTCAAGATCACTTCGTACCGTCGCGTACTGAACGTCACCGTAGACGTTGTGCAGCTCCAAGGGGTCCACAACAAGACCGTAGAGTTCTGAGACGGCAAGTGGCCGACGAACCAGGCGGTGGGTCATGGTCCGAATCGACGTCGCCCTGCATACACTGAGCGGATGATCCTGGTGCAGGCGCCCTTTTGGGTAGTAGATGTGCGAGGGATCTCGGAACCATCCACCTGACTCCGGACGACCTTCGAGGGCGTGTGGTTCATGCGGGTCGTATCCACCCTCACTGAACGCTGCGCGGTCGGGGGCGCCTGGTGCGCCAGCCAACTGCGGCACAAGTGAACGCGCGAAATGCGTGTGAGTGGGAACAATTCCGGCCAGATCAAGGGCGGTAGCCATCACGTCGAATAATTCGACCGGTTCGGCAACGACGTGTCGCCGGGCGAACCCGTCTCCCTGAACACGAACAATCAGCGGAACGTGTGTCAGGCAATCGTCCAGTGCCGACGGCCACTTCTCGACAAGCCCGTAATCGCCCGCCCAGTCCCCGTGGTCGGCGAACAGGAATACCGCCGTGTCAGATGCTTGCCCAGTCTCATCAAGCGCATCCAGAAGCATGCCCAAAAGCGCGTCGGTTACTCCGATCATGCCCAGGTACCCTGCGTGAAGTTCCCGGAAAAAACGATCATCGAGTTCACCGAGACGACGCGCCTCCCGGATCCGCGCGTGGAAGTCCGGCTTGCCGGGGTGTCCCGATGGGCGCAATGGTCCGATCTGATCGGCAGAATATCGGGAGTGGAATGGTTCGGGTGCGCGGTAGGGACAGTGCGGGAAGGTCAGTGGCAGGTACAACGCAAACAGTCGCCCGCTATCGGTCTTACGCTGCAGAAGCCACTGAACCGCGCCGTCGACGTGTTGGAAATCACCGACCGTCTCGATGCCGTCCGGCATCGCTTCGTACAGGAATGTGTAATAGCGTGCGTCGTCGATTGAATACGGCGGTGTCCCGTGTCCTCCCGGACGTGCACTGGAACTGAACCACCCTAGGTTCCAATCCGAAACGCTTTCGGCAAACGCTTCCGGGGAAAGCAGGTCGTTCTTTCCACCCCAGATGACGTCGTAACCGGCCCGCTTGAGGTACTTGAGGAGGTTGGGATCCTCGGGACGAAGCATGTTCCAAAGGGTGCGATGCCCCCGGTCGTGGGGATACCACCCTGTAGTGAAACTCGTCCTCGAAGGCGTGGAAACGGTGTGCTGTACATGGCACTGGTTGAACCGCGTGCCCTGCGATGCGAGACGGTCGATGTTCGGCGTCAGTGAAACCGGGTCCCCATAACAGCAAACGCTAGAGGCGCGGAGGTCATCCGGAATGAAGAAGATGAGGTGTGGACGATGCGTTGAAGTGGTCTTGGAACCCCCACGCACGACCCTCGGATCACCTCGAGGGTCCAACCAGTGCAATCGCCGGGACCGTCTCAGGCATGGCCAAAGGTATGCGCAGCCTCGAGGACACGCGCCAGCAACCTCACGGCTGCATCCAGATCAGCGACGCTGGCCATCTCGTTGACGGTGTGCACGTACCTGACAGGCACGCTGTACGTGATCGTCGGCCGGCTTCCGTGAATGCGCTGGAGCATTCCAGCATCAGTGCCACCGGCAGGCAGAATTTCAAGCTGATAGGCGATTTCGTGTTTGGTCGCGAGGTCACGTGAGAACCGAACCAGCTTGGGATCGCTGATCGACGACGAATCCATCACCTTGATCGCGACACCCTTGCCAAGTTCAGTGACCGAGTTCTCCTCACTGCCTCCCGGGATATCCACCGCGAGCGTCGCATCGAGCGCAATCGCGATATCCGGATGCCAGTCATGTGCAATCGCCTGCGCCCCGCGCAACCCAACCTCTTCCTGGACGGTAGCGACGGCTACCACTTCAACCTCGTGGTCCCCGAGGGCGCGGAGTGCTTCCAGCATGACATACACGCAGGCGCGGTCGTCCAGGCACTTTCCGGAAACATGGTCGCCAACGTGCTCGAAGGCACGGAGCAACGTGACCATGTCCCCGATCTCAACCTTGGCTTGCACAGTCTCCGCTGGCAAACCAAGATCCACGAAGAGTTCCTCAATCTTTGGGGCTTTGGGCTCCTCACCCCGCATAAGATGGATTGGCTTGCCCTGCGGCATGAGAAGGCCACGGAGTTGCTCACCGTCACGGGTGGTCACCGTGACCCGCTGGGCAACAAGGTTTCGCGGGTCGAAACCACCGACTGGTTGCAAGCGAAGAAAGCCCTTCTTGTCGACGTGACGCACCAGGAACCCAATCTCGTCCATGTGCGCCGCGATCAGCACGCGCCTCACAGGGGCATCCGGCCCATTGTGACCGCGCGGATGCCGAATGCCAATTGCATTGCCGATCGCGTCAATCCGAATCTCATCGACCAACGGCCGCATTGCGTCAATGATGACCTCACGGATTGCTTCCTCACGTGACGGCACACCGGGCGTTTCAGAAAGCGACTTCAGCAATTCGAAATTAAGTGTCATGTGCGACTCTCCCTACTACGTCCTGATGGAAGGCTTTACAGGAGGATACGGGGTGGATAGCGCCAGTCACGCTCCGGAAAGGGCACGCTCGCGTGCAAACGAGCATCGGCGCAACCGATCCGGGCGTGCATGCCGGTGGTTACGCCGATGTAGGAGAGCTTGGAACTCTAGGTCAACGCTACTTCAGAAGCTGCAGGACCAGCGAAGGTGCCTGGTTAGCCTGTGCCAACACCGAGATGCCGGCCTGCTGAAGGATCTGTGCCCGCACCAATTCGCTCATGCTTGTCGCAATATCCGCGTCGGCAATCCGGCTGTTGGCAGCCGCCGTGTTCTCGGACGCGACCCCGATGTAGTTCGTGGCCGATGACAACCGGTTCTGCATGGCGCCGATGTTTGACCGATAGGTGCTGACCGTGTCAATCGCCGTGTCAAGTGCCGAGATTACGGCACTCGCGGTCGACTGAAACCCGACCGACAAGGTCGTTGCGGTATTCATCGCCACGAACGCGGCATTCAGGCTTGTGGCCTTTGCGCTGCTGATAGTGAACGTGAGGGCGTCGCCCGAGTTCGCACCAATCTGGATCGACATGCCCGTGACGACACTGCTGTTATCCAGCAGCACAGTGCCGTCGAACTGGGTTGCACTCGCGATGCGGTCAATCTCAGCGTAGAGGGCAGTGAACTCGAGTTGCGCGTTCGCCCGGTCACTGGCTTGCAAGGTGTCGTTGCTTGCCTGCACCGCAAGTTCACGCATCCGAGCCAAAAGAGAATGGGTCTCGGTGAGTGCGCCTTCGGCGGTCTGCAGGAGGCTTGACGCATCCTGGACGTTTCGCTGTGCCTGATTGAGGCCACGGACCTGGTTCTTCAGCTTCTCGCTGATCGCCATTCCTGCAGTGTCATCCGCGGCCTGGTTGATGCGTAGACCGGACGCCAACTGCGCCCCGGCACGCTGCCCAAGCTTTTCCGCCGCCCCGAAACCACGCTGGGCCTGAAGCGACGCGTAGTTGAAGTTAATCCGGAGTGCCATGAGTTGACCGATCCCTCCCTGTAGTCCACCCGGAGCTCGTCCGCCAGTCACTCCCGTCTGCCAACCCAAATGGGTTTGCAAACACGGTCACGATCCCGGGATCCGGTGCCTCATACAAGTCGCGTGTCGGCCAACACGCCCGCACTGCATTTGACTGGCAGGTCTCCAGCAACGCGGTTTGTTCTGCAACTTCATCTTCGGCGGTTGCGGTCACGCCCCACAGTTCACATCGGCCAAATGACCGATCCGCAACTTCTCCCGCGGCTGCCGCAGCGCCGCGCGCTTCCCTAAAAATTCAAAAAGCGTTACCTGCAAACCGATTCTTGCGGCCGCGCCACCTGCGGCATTTGCGGCCATGATCCGCCCTTCAGAAATGTCTGCAAATGCCGTGGCCGCGTTTGCGAGGTCGACGCCTGACGCCGTGAAAAGCGCGGGTTGTGCGATCTACCCCTCAAAAATGACTCTGCTTCGTGCACTTTGGGCGCACCGGTGATCACGAACCCGTCTCTACGATGACGGACACAACCCCTGCAAGACCTTGCCAACATTTCATGGCTCTGACCAAGACATGATCTCGATCAACGCGCTTAGCAATGACATCTTTCCGCTGGGCACATGCCTTAAGGGTGCGCGCTGTCATGCAGAATCGCGAGATTGCATCAAGTCTAGGGGTCCACACCAGACAGGTCGACGCGACACCATTTGCCATAGTTTCCGGACTTGCCGATGTGGCAGGTGGCGCGGTGGCTCTTCTCGGGCGCGTAGGACCCGCACTGGGGACCTACTACATTGTTGATGCCTTCATAGTGGTCGTGCTCGGCGGGGCCGGCCACATCGTCGGGGCGACGGTCGCGGCATTCGCGGTCGGGGGCTTGAACATGGCGTTCGAACTCGGCAGTACCGCGAGACTTGGAAAAGTCGCCGTCCTCATCGTCGTCATCGCATTCCTGCAGTTGCGTCCAGCCGGGCTGATCGTCAGGCGAACCAGAATGATGGCAACCCCTGACGACGCAGCGTCACGACTGCTGCCGGCGCCTATCGGTGCGGCAATGGTCATTCTGCTGATCGCGCCTCTCGTCTTCAGTGACTTTTGCCTGGGCTTGCTCGCCAAGTGCCTGACCTATGCAATTGTTGCTCCCGGGCTTGATCTTCTCTGGGGTTACACCGGGATGCTGAGCCTCGGTCACGGTGTCTTCTTCGGGCTTGGAACCTACTGCGCCGGGATGTACCTGAAACTCGAAGCGACTCGGGAAACCGAAGAGGCAATGCCTGCCTTCATGGTGTGGAGCGGCTTGAAGGCGCTACCAGCATTCTGGAAACCGTTCGGCTCGCCCGTATTCGCCGGGGTGATGGCGATTCTCGTGCCCGCAACCTTGGCAAGCATCCTCGGGTACCTTGCGTGTAGAAGCCGCATTAATGATGTGTATTTCTCACTCATCACGCAGGCGTTTGCACTGATCATTCCCATCCTCCTGATTGGCAAGCAAGGCTACACCGGAGGCACAAACGGGGCGATAAACTTCGCGACATTGTGACCTAGGCTCGATGGCCATCTTGCTCGTGGACCAATTCCTCGACTTCGCCGTCGCCCTCGCGGACACGTGCATTGTCATGGAGAAGGGCTAGGTGGTTGCACGCGGGGCGCCTCGCCAACTCGGGGCCGATGCGCTGCGCGACTACCTTTCGGTCTAGGCCGATGCCGGAAGACGAACTCACTCACCCGGACACACGCGGGACCGAACAGGGAGGCGGAGCGAAATGGGTCAATCGTTGAGGCCGGGGGCCACCCGAGGGATTGGCGGACCCGTCACTGACCCCGGTACGCGCACGAGGAATGCCACGTCGGTCCGTCAGGAATGGAGTGACGTCGTCGAACGGGTCTACCACGGTGATCACCGGGTAATTGTGGAACGCAGTGGCATACCGGTCGCAGCAATTGTCTCCGTCGCCTACCTGAACCGGTTGCTTGAAATAGCCGCTCGCCTTGCGTCACCTGCCGGCGGAGAGCACACGACGAACGCCGGTTGACGTGATCTTGCCCGAGCAGGATGTCGCGCCATGGGACTCAAGCACACCCGCTACGCCCACGTTTGCCTGTAACCGAACCATCAGCGTGTTTCTGCCCCCTTCAGGAGACTAGCTTCGGCTGACCGGCTTTACCACTACCCCGCGCTTCGCTCCCCATTACCCCTTCATTTCTACACGCTTCGCTCCCCCGCGCCACCTGGTTTATGGACGCGTCGCTGCGGCTGCCTCGCGTGCCCGTTCAACGCCCTTGGTGGCAGACGCATACATGGTCGAAACCCGGGCGGCTTCGTCCTCCGCGGCGTACCATCTCAAGCCGGCAACCCGCCGCTCAGATGACCCATGAAGGTAATCGCGCCGAGCGGCTTCGTAGCCGTCCCGTGCCTCTTCCAGTTCTGCTTGGGAGGCGGCGTACGCTTCGCTTGCCGTGGCGAACGTGCGCTCGGCTTGCTCAAGGACCTGCTTTAGCCGGGACTCCCGGTCGAGTGGGACACGGGTTGACTTCATTGTGTGCGGTACTGACATGGGAACATGCTATCGCAATCGAGGGCCTGAGTGAAAGTGCGAATGACCCAGTCACGACAGGAATGACATGTCAAAGTGGCCCGAGAAGAAGCATGACCACAAAGGGAAGCGAGACAAGGAGCGAACCGAATACGGTGCGTCACCTTGGCACGAATGGCACCGAGGTCTTCCCAATAGGGCTTGGGTGCATGGGCACCTAAGGCATTCACGGCAAGACCGACGAAAATGAAAGCCTCGCCACCTCTCGCTTCGCCACCCCTCGCCACCTGGTTAAGTACGCTTCGCTGCACGGGGACAGTTCTGCACTATGATGGGCCTCCGTGGACGCCACGCACGTCCAACCGGGAGAAGGCCAGATGCCCAGGAACCTCCGCATCACACGAATCGTCGTTACCCACTTCTCATTTGTCGTTAACGATCTCGGACCCGAGGAACACCTGGGTTTCGACCAGGTCTACCGCCCCGGGTACCGCCTTGATCAGGACGGTTCGATCCTGACCATTGAGACCGATGCCGGCATCACGGGCGAAGTCCCCGGGTCGATCGACCGCCGGGATGCTCTTTACATGCTGGGTCGGAACCCGCTCGAACGCGACACCATCTGGCATGACCTGAAGCGCGCGCAACGGGGATGGATGAACGCCCCGAACGGCGCGATTGACATGGCTCTCTGGGACATCGCCGGCAAGCTCTACGGTGCCCCCATCCACGAGTTACTTGGCGGTGGCGGTCAGGGTCGGATGAAGCTTCCCTGTTACGCAAGTACCTATCACGGCGACGAAAACGGTGGCCTCACGCGACCGGAGGACTATGGCGACTTTGCCCTCGCGTGTCGCGACCGTCTCGGGTACTCAGCCTTCAAAATTCACGGATGGGTCGGGGGGCCGATCGGTCGCGAAGTCGATGCGGTACTCGCGATACGCCGGGCAGTTGGCGACAGCATGGCTCTCATGCTTGACCCTGCGGGTGCATTCCGAACCTTTGACGACGTACTGCGGGTCGGACGCGCGTGCGACGAAGCGAACTACTTCTGGTACGAAGACGCCTTCCGCGGAGGAGGACTATCGCAGTCGGCCCATGCGAAGCTACGCGAGTTCATCAAGACACCCCTCCTGATGGGCGAACACATCCGTGGTCTCGAACCCAAGGCCGACCTGATCACGGCGCGCGCCACTGACTACGTGCGCGCCAACTCGTACACGGACGGGGGCATCACCGGCGTCATGAAACTCGCTGCGCTAGCCGAAGCGAACGGACTCGATGTCGAACTCCATGGAGGCAGCCTCGCGCACCGCCATTGCATGGCATCAATGCGCAATAGCAACTGGTACGAACTCGGACTGGTTCACCCCCTTGTGAACGCAAACAAGCCGCCCATCTATGGCGACCCGAAGTGGATTGACCTGTTGGAATCCGTCGACTCGAAAGGTTGCCTCGACGTGCCAAACGGCCCGGGCCTGGGTGTGCCCCTAGACTGGGATTGGATTTCTGCACACCGCACCGGCGAGGTTGTGTACAAAGGCGAGTAGTTGAGACCCAACCCATACCATCGGTGCATGGGAAACTCGAATTGGCACTGAAGGCAACAATCTACAAGGCCCACCTGCGCATCGCTGACATGGACCGAAACGTCTATGTCGACCACCCGCTGACGTTGGCACTTCACCCATCGGAGAATGTGACCCGGCTGCTGGTCCGGCTCCTCGCATTCGCATTCACGGTCCCGGAGGACAACCTCCGGGGCACCCTCGAATTCGCACAGGGCCTGACAGAGAGTGATGAACCGGACCTCTGGCAACGGGACCTGACGGGTCAGATCGTGCATTGGGTGGAGGTGGGTCAGCCAGACCTGCGCGCGTTGTCGAAAGCGTGCGGGCGATCCGAACGAGTGACCCTGTTCACGCACGGCCCATCATGGACCACGTGGTGGGACGGGATCGAAGACAAGCTCTCGCGCCTGACGAACCTAGCCGTCTGGTACCTCCCGTCTGAACAGGTTGCCGCAATCGAGGAGATCACCGAACGATCTGTCCAGTGGCAGGTGAATATCCAGGACGGGGTCATCTCAATCCACGATGGCAAGCGTTCGGCGGAAGTGACCCCGGAACGCCTGAAGTCGGCGTCCTTGCCCCGCAATTAACCTGTCCCTTCACATGGAAATGGATAGCGAGTCGGCTTGCACCGGTTCCCAAAATGGAGACCGACGCCACTCACGGATCTCGCCCGGGCAACATTAGAAAGTGGATTGGCGACGCAGTTCGACTGATATCAAGTAATCCAGGACCCCGAGGCTTCGGTCGCCGAACCGTCGCCTTGCGCCCTAAGTCGGCCACTCCAAGCCACATCTTCCTTGCGCCAAGAAGTTCAGGTCGCCATACTGCCGAGGAATGCCTTGTGGAAACTTGGCGAACCAGAGAAGGATCATCCCCATGACAACGGCCTCCGATGTGGTGAACTTGGCAATCATCGGTTGTGGAGGCATGGGGAACCGGCACCTCCAGGGTCTTGCCGAATATGCGCGCTCCGTCGCGGGGCTGCCCGGTCATGCCATCTTCAATTTGATCGCGGTCAGTGACCCGAACGCCAAGAATGCAGCGCTCCTCGCGGATACTGCGTTGGCCGAGTTCGGACATCGTCCTGCCATTTTCGCGAACCCGCAGGCAATGTTCGATGCCGAACCGGAAATTGACGCCGTCGACATCACGACCGAACCCCGGCTCCACGAAAGCCTGTCGGTGCTTTGCCTCCGGGCCGGCAAGCACGTCCTTGTCGAAAAGCCGATGGCCTTGACGGTTGCGGGATGCAACGCGATGATGGCTGCCTCCCACTCCGCAAACCGCGTGCTTGCCGTGGCGGAGAACTACCGGTTCGATCCTCTGGTGCGCCTGACCAAGGCGCTTCTCGACGCCAAGGCAATCGGTGACCCATGGATGGTCGTTGACGCAAGCATCGGGAGCGGGGGACAGATCATCATCACGCCGTGGAGACACAAGCGTCTCTATGGAGGGATCCTGCTGGACGTCGGCGTTCACAACGTCGACCTCATGCGGTACTACGCCGGACCGGTCCTCGAAGTATCGGCCCGTGTGGCCCTTCTTGACCGCGTTCGGAAAGGATTGCGCCCGCAGGGTGGCGGGACGGGTGCCCCGGCGTCGCCCGGTGCCATCTATGCAATCACGAATGCGAATTCCGGGATGCCCGACACCATGGAACCGGACGTGGAGGACACTGCGTTCTCGACCTTGAGATTCGAAGGGGGCATGATCGGTCAGTGGACGCTCAGTCATGCGGGGCACGCCCAGGGCTTTGGTCGCAAGCAATACTGGGGCAGCGAGGGGTCGATGGAACCGGCACCGCCACGGAGCGGGACCGGCCCACGGATCTGGCGTGATGGCTCATCAGATCCTTTGGCACCAGATGAGATGCTGGCGCGGGTTCCGGATTTCACAGTGGATGCCTCGACCGCCCGTCTCTTCGGGGGTGAACGGATGGCCTCGTACCACCTCGACCCTGTTGCCATCGACTGCAAAATCGAGGCTGCGGTCCTGAGCGACTTCGGACGTGCAATCGTCACCGGCACACAACCCGAAGTCGGTGGCATTGAGGGTCGCCATGCGGTCGCTGTTGTCAACGCACTCTTCGAGTCATCTCACCTCAACGTACCGGTTCTTGTGGCAGACGTTGAGGCAGACGTGCCGGGTGTATCGGCCTGGCAGCACGCCATCGACCGAGACCTCGCAGGCGGGTAAGGCGTGGCACCGCTGCCCAAAACACTCGCCTAACGCCGGGAAAGCTTTGGTTTGACAGGGCTGCAGGTGGCGAATACTCTCCTCACAATCGATTGCAGTACGGCATTGGGGGCCTTGCAATCGAGGACAGCATGATTGGGGTCCGCCCGTGTGCGGATTCGATAAGTGGAGGAAAAGCGATGACGACCGGGTCCAGGAGGGCAATCTTTGTGGCGGCGGCTCGGATAGCGGCGGGGGCCGCTACCGCAACCGGCCTTATCACACTCGCCTCATGCGGTGGCGATTCCGGCGGCGGGTCAGGACCTATCAAATTGAAACAGGCGGTCAGCCTGCAGTACTGGTCCATCCTTGGTGGCGCCGACGGCACACGCATGCATGACATGACGTCCCAGTACACCAAGGAACAACCGATGGTGAAGATTGAGGATGTTCAGGGCGTCGACAACTTCCTTGTCAAGTTTGTTGCTTCGGTGGTTGCAGGTAGTCCACCGGACATCGTCTGGATCCGCCAGACCTACATCGCCGGGTTCGTGGAGAAAGACGCACTCCTACCGCTTTTACCCAAGGAACTTGACCAAGTTGGTCTGAAGGCAGAGGAGTTCGACCAGGTTGTCTGGAAGGCCAGCGAGTACAAGGGGAAACGCTACACGGTACCAATGGATATCCATGGATATCAGTTCTTCTATCACGAGGCGATGGTGCGTGATGGCGGGCTAGACCCGTCCAAAGTGCCGACGACGTGGGCCGAATGGCTTGACTGGGCCACCCGGTTAACGAAGGATGACAAACGCGGTGCAACGGTTCCCTATTCGGGTGCCGGCATCAACTGGTTCTTTCATGGTTTCCTGAAGCAAGCCGCGAAGGCGAACGTCGGCGGTGCTTCGACCGCAGACTTCTTCACGGCGGACGGAAAGAAAGCGAACTTCAACAATCCCGCCGGTGTCGAGGCCCTGCAGATCATGGTTGACATCTTCAAGCGGTGCAACCTTCCTTTCGCTGACGGGGTCGCTTCATTGGACCTGTTTGAACAGAAAAAACTCGGCAGCATGATCAATGGACCGTGGAACCTCAACCGGCTTGCGGACCCCAAGGGGCCGGCTGCTGCAGAACTACGGGTTGCCTTCTCACCCCAACGGGACCCCAAGAATCCTTCTTGGTGGGCTCAAAGCCATCAAGTCGCGCTTGCGAAGCCGACCAAGGTGGATGAGGACAAGCGCACGGGCTCGTTCGACTTCATCAAATGGTTGAATGACCACATCCTCGAATGGTCCAAGGCAGGTCAGCTTCCGGCAAACAAGAAGGTCCTTGCTTCGGACGCTTACCAGAAGAGCGATCTTTTGGTTCACAAGCACCTGAAGGTCTGGGAAAAGAACCTCGCGACCGCGCAGTTCATGCCGTTGCATCCCAAGCATGTCGAGGTTGAGACCGACTTGCCACCAATCCTGGAGAAGGCCATCCGGGGGCAGATTTCCGTGCAAGCGGCTCTTGCAGAGGGTGAGACCCTCGTGAACAACATCTTGTCCAAGTAGCAAACCTGTCGCGCGCTCAGCCCACCTGGCTGCTGAGCCTCAGCGCATGCCACGGAGCGTCGGGCCAGTCCTCCGAACTGGGAACTGGCCAGCTCTTGCGCCTACCACGTCCATCACTGTTTAAATCAAGGAGCCCGATACTAATGAGCGCCGTGCCACCCGTTCCCCGCCGAGATTGGGGAAAGACGGGGCTGTCGATCCCTGTCATCCCGTTCGGTACCCAGGGCTTCGGCAACCACTTCGGTGATGTCGCCGATGACACCGCCGTCGCCCTCGTCCACCATGCCATCG